>CAYRHK010000001.1:0-36367 GCA_964423825.1 uncultured Terricaulis sp.
GACGGTGAACTCATCGCCGCCCTTGGCGAAGCCGCGCGTGCCGTCGAGCGGATCGACGCAGAAGAAGCGCGCGCCGCAATCGGGAATGCGTCCCACCGACGCCGCCTCCTCGCCCAGCATGGGCACGTCCGGCGCCAGCCTTCCCAATCCAGCTTCAATAATGGCCTCGGCGCGCTGATCGGCGATAGTGACGACCGAGCCGTCGCCCTTCTTCTCTGCGTCGAATCCAGCATCGCGCACCGCCATGATTTCACGGCCTGCCTCAAGCGCCAAGGCGATCAGATCGTCAAGCATCAGCCCAGCAAGCACGCCGCCATGGCTCAGTCCAGCGCTTCCGGTGTGTTGCGGGTGAGTTCTTCGCGCCACGTCGTCGCAGCCGCATCGCTGGGTGCGCGCCAGTCGCCGCGCGGCGACAGCGCGCCGCCTGAAACAAGCTTAGGTCCATTGGGAACCGCGGAGCGCTTGTACTGATTGGCGAAGAAGCGGATCAGGAATTGATCGAGCCAGTGGCGGAGCGTTTTGTAGTTGTACTTTGCCGACCACGCGCTCCAGGCCAAAAACAAGATCTTGCTCGGCGCCATGCCGTAACGCGTGAGGTAGTACAGATTGAAGTCCTGCAACTCATAGGGGCCGACGACCGCCTGGGTGCTTTGCGCCGAGGCTCCTGGGATGAGCTCGGGGCTGATCTCCGTGTCGAGTACCCTGAGCAGCGTCGCCGCAGCATGGCCGTCGAATAACTTCGACTGCGCCACCCAGCGGATCAGGTATTGGATCAACGTCTTTGGCGCGCCGGCATTGACGTTGTAGTGGCTCATATGGTCGCCGACGCCATAGGTGCACCAGCCGAGCGCCAGCTCGGAGAGGTCGCCGGTGCCGACCACAAATCCGCCTTCCTTGTTGGCGAGCCGGAAGAGGTAATCGGTGCGCAGCCCGGCCTGGACGTTCTCGTAGGCGACGTCATAGATCGGCTCGCCGCGCGCGGCGGGGTGGTCAAGGTCCTCCAGCATGCGCTGCGCCAACGGTTCAATCGAAACCTCGCGCGCATCGATCTGCAGCGCTCGCATCAGCGCCCAGGCGTTAGCCTTGGTGTCCTCGGTGGTGGCGAAGCCCGGCATGGTGACGCCCACAATGTTTTGGCGCGGCAGGCCGATGAGATCGAAAGCGCGCGCCGCCACGATCAGCGCATGCGTGGAATCGAGGCCGCCCGAAACGCCGATGACGACCTTCTTCGTGTTGGTGGCCTCGATACGTTTGGCCAGTCCCGAAACTTGTATGTTGTACGCCTCGAAGCTGTCGCGATCGCGTCGCGCCTCGTCGTCGGGAACGAACGGGAAGCGGTCCAGAGGGCGCTGCAGGGGCAGAGGCGACGAGGGGGCGTCGAGTGCAAACGGGATGTGCGCCCAAGGCAGGCGGTCTTTCTCGCGAGCGGCCGCGTCGCGAAACGACGAGAGCCGCCGCCGCTCCGCCGCGATGCGCCCAACGTCGATGTCGGCCAGTACCAGCTTGGGCTCCCGCGCGAAGCGCTCGCCCTCGGCGATCTTTTCACCCATCTCGTAGGCAACGATCTGACCGTCCCATGCCAAGTCCGTCGTGCTCTCGCCAGCGCCCGACGCTGCAAACACGTAGGCCGCGCAGCAACGCCGCGACTGCGAATCACAAAGCACCTTGCGGTCATCGGCTTTCCCAATCGTCACGTTTGACGCTGACATATTCATGAGAATTGTCGCGCCGGCGAGCGCCGCACGTGTCGAAGGCGGTGTCGCCGCCCAGAAGTCCTCGCAGATCTCAACGTGGAATCGGAGGTCAGGAAAGTCCATAGCCGCAAACACGAGGTCGGCGCCAAAGGCGACGCCTTCGCCGCACAACGGGATTGTATCTTCGTCGGTGTCGGCGCCGCTGGCGAAGTGGCGCTTCTCGTAGAACTCGCGATAGTTCGGCAGAAAGCTCTTCGGAACAACGCCCAGCACGCGACCGCGGTGGATCAGGACGGCGCAATTGTACAATGCGGTGCGCCCGCGCAGTGGCGCGCCAACGATCAGGATCGGGAACAGGCTCTCGCTCGCCGCGCGCAGCATTTCGATTGCCGCTTCAGTGGAGTCGAGCAGGGCGTCTTGCAGCAGCAGATCGTCGATGGCGTAACCGGTCAGCGATAATTCCGGCGTCAGCAGAATCGCGGCGCGCGCTTCATCAGCCTCGCGTGCGAACGCGAGGATACGCTCGGCATTGGTTACGGGATCGGCGGGCGCAACGACCGGCGCACAAGCCGCCACCCGCACAAAACCGTGCGTGTATAAGCATTGAAAGCGATCAGACGCCGTGGCTTTCGCTGACTTCGGCTTGGAAGCTGCCATGGCGGTGAGCTTACCAGATTATGCTCAGCCTGACTATAAAGGTTTGTCGTCGTCGCGAGGGTCGAGGTCGATGCGATCGTCATAGCCATGGCGCGCCGAGTAGAACACCAGCGCCATCAGCCCGCCGCCCACCAGTAGCGACAACACCGTACCGATGGTTAACGCGATCCAGCCATGAACGCTCATCGCGGAGGCGTCCCAGTCAGAGAGCACGCCGAACAGCACCACCGCCAGCAGCGCCATCAGCACCAGGGCCAGAAGCGCTGTTTTCATCGATCAGGTGCAGAAGCTCGGCATCGCCACCGCTTGCGTCGCTGTGCGCTGGCGCCATTGGCCTTGCTCGTCGCGATAGCGCTCGCCAACCTCGATGCGGTTCTGGAATACCTCGCAGGCCACCGCGGCGGCCATTTCATTGACGGTTGCGTTCCGCTCGGTGGCGCGACGCGTGTAAAGCGCGCGGCGGCGAATGTTGTTCTGTTCGACGCGGCCGCGCAGATCCGCGGAAATCGCCGCGCCCGGCACGAAGCCCAGATAGCCGTCAGCTTGCTCGCCAACGAGCCCGGCCGCGCGCGCTTGATCGATGGCGGGATCGGCCTGCGCCGTAGCTTCGAGCGCCATGGCTGCACTCATCAGCGCCGCGACAGCGAATGTGGAAAGAAGGCGTTTCATCGTTGTGGTTCCTTCAGAACAGGTCGGCGTTTTGCTCAAGGAGCTCTTCCGCGTCGCGCTCGAGCCGTACGATGACTTCTTGGCGTATGGTGACGTTGAGATTAATCTCGATCGGCTCGTCGGGCGCTTGGATCTGAACCGGAATGCAGCCGGCGGCGGCGACCGCCAGCGCGGGCAGCAACGCCCAGCGCCGCGGGGTCTTTGGCTCCATCGGGGTCTTTGACTGCATGGCCTTCGAACCTCCTCAGGCGATTGAGAACTCTAATCGGGTCAACTGAATGGCGGCTGAACTTATCATGGCGTCGCCGGGGGTGGGTCAACTCGCCCCGGCTCTTGCGGCGCGCTTTCCTCGGTTTCCGACCTCCCCTGACGGTTGAGCAGCGATATCGGGTCAGTGATCGAAGCCGCCGTCTGCGCCAGCGCCCGGAACGGCGCGCTGATGGTGACATTGAACGCGAACGGCACACCCCTCATGGTGATGTCGCCGACGCCTGGGATGGGGGCGATATCGCCGAGTTCCACATCTTCGCCGGTGTTTTCTCCTGAGAACGCAATCGCGGAGATCACCTCGCCATTGAGGTCGCCGTCCAACGTAAGCGTCAGCTCGTCGTAGCGAAAGCTGCGCAGCGCGTCGAAGGCAATGCGCGCCGGCCCGGTCGCGCCCTGGCCGGCATTGCCGGTGTAGGCGATGGTGCCGCCGCCGTCCTGCGCACGCACGACGCCGCCTTGGATGAACGCCGTGCGTCGCGTCAGCAGAAGAGGGAAGCTGCCTTCGACCCGCCCTGTGGCGGCCAAGTCCGGCACGCCAAGCGTAGCGATGAGTTGCGCGGCATCCACGTCGCGCAACATGAGTTCGAAACGTGTCTCTTCCGAGCCCAACGTAATCGTCGTCGGCGCCATCGCCAACGTGCCCGACGCGAACTCGAACTCTGCCGCCTCGATCGCCACTTGCTGATCCCGCAGCAACTGAAAGCGAGTGGCGCCGTTGCGTACTGCCACACCAGGATTTAGCAGGCCGACAGTCACCGTCTGCCCCGGCGGGGTGGTGAGCAGGAAAAGATCGTCAAAATAGATCTCGCCTCGAACATCGCCCACGATCGGGATCGTCGAGGTTGCCAACGAAACGCCATCCAGGCGCACGCGTCCGGTGCTGGTCAGCGCATCGTGGGCCCATTCGATGTCCGCGACCGCGGCCACATCGCCGCGCACGTTCTCAACGAGCCCGCGCGCGCGTTCGGTGATGTCGTAGGGTTGCAGATCTTGGCCAAACGAAATCCGCTCGGCGTTCACCCGCGCGCCGCCCTGTCCTTCGCTGATATTGTGACGCGCCGTGAACGCGGCCAATTCGCGGTCCCCTGCATCAAGCACGATATCGCCTTCGGCAACGACGGCGCCGCCACGCACCGTGGCGCTAACACTCATGAGACGCAGCGGGTTGAACAAGGGCCGCTCCGCATCGGTCGCCGGTCGGTTGGCGGTGAGCAGCGCTTCCCCGGCTTGTACGCGAATAATGGGCGCGCCGTTATCCTCCGGCCCCGCCTCCCAAGACCCGGCGATTGTAGTGACGGTCCCAGGCAGCGCCGGATCGCTGAGCGAGCCCTCGGAAAATTCGCCGACGATGCGCCAGGTCTCGGCAATCTGGGCGTCGCCGCTGGCATGCGCCAACACGAGATCGAGCGTGCGTGTTTCATCCATCTCGATCGAGAGCCGGGGGCGCTCGGCTTGTAGCGCCAGCGTCATGTCGCCAGCGCGCCCCCTGAATCGACCAACGACGTTGGCCGCGTTCAAGCGCGCGGGTTGAGCCTCGGGACCGGCCATCCGCCCGTTGAGAGCAAGTCGCTGCACCGAAAAACCGCCCGACAGCCCGCCGCGCGCGTCGGCGGCGATCAGCGCGCCGTCAAGCGCACAGAGCTCAAAGGCTCCGTTCGAGAACGACAGTCCCGCCGCATCGAGCTGGCCCATGCGCACCGGCAAGCACCCATTGGACACAACGCGCCAGCTGTCGCTCCAGTGCGCAACGACATCAAGTGTCGCAACGAGGTCGCGCACGCTGCCGTCGCCGATCGGGCCGGTGACTTCGACGGGACCGGCAATCTCAACGCGGCCTCCGCCGTCCGGCGCCAGGCTGATGCCGACATCCAGTTCCCGAACCTCGATGCTCGCGCCACCAGCGCGCCAGTTCGTCAGCGAGAGGGTGCCGTCGGATTGAAATCCAGCCCCCGCCGACCAGCCGAGGCGATCGAGAAGGAGCGACGCGTTGGGCGCCCCGCCCCCGCTGAGCTCCAGCGCTACGGCCCCCGACATCACTGGCTCGGGCCAGCTGAGCGCAAGCGTCGGCGTGTCTTGGCGCAGAGCCGAAAGCCGCAGCACCGCACCAGTGTGTGCGCGCGCTTCGATAGGCGCCGTGGCGAACAGGCGATGGGTCCGTCCGTCTGAAGCGATTGTGATCGGGATAGCAAGTTCGAAACTGTCAGCGGCGGCGCCCAGCGCAGTCTCGGCGGCGGCAAGTGGCGGCGCCAGCGGCGAGCCGGGGAGATCGGGAATGAGTTCGGAGATCTGATCTTGCGCGGTGTCCGCCAAGCGTGCGTTGTGCAGGCGCAGTTCTGCTTCGCCAGCGATGGCGACGATGTCCTCGTAGTCGAACCGCAGTCCGCCATCTGCAATCGCGTCTCTTGCCGCCAAGGCGTACCCGGCGAACGTAGCGCTTCGCGCTGTCCACCGAAGTGAACCGCGTGCGTCATCGCCTTCGGCTTCGGTCTGAAAGCGCAGCAGGGTTGCCTGCGCATCCGCTGCGGCGAGGGCGGCCGCATTGCCTTGCATGCTCCCGCGCCAAGCGCCGAACGCCAAACCATCATCGCGAATGTCAGCCTCAAACGACGCGCTGCCGGTGAACCCTTGCGCGGCGAAGACGGCGCCGGTGACGTGGGAGGCTTGCCATGCCGCGTCTCCGTCGATGCGCGCCAGATCGAGCGGCATGGCGCCCGTGACGCGAAGGGCGCCGCCTTGAACCTGTACGCTTCCCCACGACAGCGCATCTGCGCTCGCGGTCAGGCCCCACTCAACCTCACCGTCGATGGCGCGGATGAGGAGGTTGGCGCCGCCGCCGCGCACGCTGTAGCCGCCGTCCGTCAGAGTCGTCGGCGCGATCTGCGCTTCCGCGGAGAAGTCTTCGCCGATCGTGCCGTTTGCCACATAGGTCGCGGTCATCGCGCCAAACGGCGCATCAATCAGCGCGGATCCGTCCTCGATTGTGAGCGCAATCGCGGGGATGCTTGGCCGCCGCGCGCGACCCTCCCGCCGCAGCCCGCTCAGCGCCCCCATCGTTACCCTTCCGCCGGCATCGAGGGATAGGCGCAGTTGCGGTTCGACGATGCGCACCGACTCCAGGCGCGGGGTCAGGCCTTGCCAGCTCCAGTGCGCCTCCACGCTGCTAACGGCCGCATCGGGATTCTCCTCAGCGCCGACGACAGCGTTTGCGAGCGTGATGTGATCCAGTTCCAACTCGACCACATCGAAATCGGCGTCTACGCCCCGCTCGGACAGCGCCGCTCCAAGTATGAAGTCCGCAAGCGGCAACCGGATTAACCAAACCCCGAACGCCACTAGCGCGGTGCTGACCCCAAGCGCCGCCAAGGCCGTCGTCCAGCCGACCAGGAGCCGCCGTCCCGAAGGGGGCGGTTCGATTTGCGGTGTGTCCGCAATGCCCTGGTCAGAGGTTTGTGTCATACTACCTAACTTGGCGTGGGGCTTGCGGTGGCGGGTTGGGCCCCCGCAAGCGCCGCCACCGTGGAACAACAGGGTTTAAGGCTGATAACCAAACTTCGAAAATGCTTTTCAAATGAGGCTTTTTCGACGAGGTGGGCCAAAGGAGCACAGTAAGTGACCGCCGCGTTCACGCAGAAGCTGGCCAAGGCGAGAAAGGGTCTCACTGCACTGGGAGCGATCGCCGTTTGCAGCGGGGTTGGCGCGCTCTTGGCGTGGCGGGCCGGGCTCCTGGGCGAAGACGCCGAAGCTGTGGCCATCCGCGAGGCCTCGATCCGTGACGCCGCCGCCTTCCGCGCAGAACATCGTGCGTTTACAGAGCCTTATCTCGCCTATGAGGCCAGGGAACTGGCAGTTCGGAATGGCGAGACCTTGGCGGGATTGCTGACCCGCGCCGGGGCTGGGCCAGCCGAGGCCAACGCGGCGATGTTGTCGATCCGGGATGTCTACGACCCTCGCCAACTGCGCCCGGGCCAAGAAATTAACCTGATCTTCGACCGCGCCGGCGACGAGGTTCGCCTCACTGGGCTCGCGTTCCGGTCCGAACCAGGCGCATCAGTCACCGCCAATCGCACCGCCGAAGGCGGCTTTGCCGCCCGTCAGGTGCTCATGCCGCTGACCTTCGAAATCGCGCGCATCGCCGCCCGCGTACAAACCAGCCTGTACGCGACGGCCTTGGAACTGGGCGCCACTGACCGAGAAGTCGCTGCGCTCGCCGATGCGTTCGCCTATGATGTCGACTTTCAGCGCGACGTGCGAACCGGTGATCAGTTCGAACTGGTATTTGAGCGCTTCTATGACGATGAAGGTAACACGGTTCGCACTGGCGAACTGTTGTTTGTGGGGTTGGAGACACGCCGCGGTGATCGCGCCTTCTACCAATTCCTGGCGCCGGGCGACACCCGCCCGGATTGGTATGACGCCGACGGCAAGAGCGCGCGGCGCTTCTTGATGAAGACGCCGATCAACGGCGCCCGGCTCTCGTCCGGCTTTGGCATGCGCCGCCATCCAATCCTTGGGTTCTCGCGCATGCACCAAGGAACTGATTTCGCCGCGCCGATCGGAACACCTATTCTTGCTGCAGGCGACGGCGTCGTTGTGCGCGCTGGCCCCTTCAGCAGCTACGGCAACTACGTACGGGTTCGCCACGCCAACGGCTACGAAACCGCATACGCACACATGTCCCGCTTCGCGCGCGGCGTACGCCCTGGAGCACAAGTGCGGCAGGGCGACGTGATAGGCTACGTAGGCAACACGGGCCGATCCACTGGCCCGCACTTGCACTATGAGGTGATGTTGCGCGGTCGCCAAATCAACCCGATGACCCTTCAAGTCGCGAATGGCAGGAATCTCGAGGGCCGAGCGCTCGAGTTGTTTATGATCGAGCGCGCTCGCATTGACACGCTGCGCGAAGTCCGTGGCGACGAGACAACAGCGATCGAACCGGTCGGCGCCGCTGCCGCCGCCGCCGCGCCTTGAGCCAGCGCGCGGTATTCGCGCTATAGTCGCGCCATGTCTGACGATATCGCGCCACCAGCCAGCACCGAACCTCCGCCAGGTTTTGCCGCGCTCGACATGCGCCGCGGCTTCGCGCGCGAGATCGGCCCGCTCTACCGGCGCGTCTCCAGCGACGGATCGGTGATGGGCTTTCGTGTTGAGGACAGACACACCAACGGCCTGAAGAACGCACATGGCGGCATGCTGATGTCGTTCGCGGACATGGCCTGGGGCCACGTCGTGTCCGTGGAAATGTCCTCTTATTGGGTAACGGTGCGCTTGACCGTGGATTTTCTTGCGAGCGCCCATCTGGGTGATTGGGTTGAGGGCGCAAGCGAGGTGCTTTCGCGCGACGACGATCTCTTCCTCGTGCGCGGGCGCGTGTGGACGCGCGAGCGAACGTTGATGATTGGGTCGGGATTGTTCAAAGCGCTTGCCGCGCGCGAACCGCGGCCGGGCGAAAAAGCCTATCGCGCCACCCAGTGATTATCAGCAGGCGTCGCGAGTGTTGAGGACCGCCGGGACCGTCATAAGTACGATCCAGAACTCGCTCAACCAAGACCATTCCTCAAGGTAGCTGCGGTCGAAGCGCACCCGGGTCTCGTAGCTGGTGCTTGAGCGACCGCTCACTTGCCACAAGCCGGTGATGCCGGGCTTGACGAGTAGGTAATACCGGCGGTCGCGGCCATAGCGGCCAAGTTCAGCGCGGGTGACCGGACGAGGGCCCACGATGCTCATTTCACCCCGAAGCACGTTCCAGAACTGCGGCAGTTCGTCGAGGCTGGTGCGGCGCAAGAAGGCGCCGATTTTGGTGACCCGTGGGTCGCGACGAAGCTTCTGGCTTTCGCGCCACTCCGAAGCGGCCTCGTGATCCGTGAGCAGGATCTGCGCGAGGCGCTCTTCCGCATCCACAGCCATCGTGCGGAATTTGTAGCAGGTAAATCGCTCCCCCTGACGACCGATGCGGCGGTGACCGTAGAAAATGGGTCCCTGATCGTGTGCCTTGATCAGCGCCGCAATCGTCAAGAAGGCCGGCGCGAAGAACACCAACGCGAATGCTGCGACTGCGAAATCGAAGGCCCGCTTCAGCCCGCCGTTGGCGGCGCGCACTTTGGCGATGAGCCGACGATCAGTGATGCGATGCGCAGAACGTGGCTGCGGCTTGCGCCGTTCCAGGCTCGCGTTTACCGCAGGAATCCCCGCAGTTTTCGCCATGATCACGTGGTCAGACATCGTGAACGGCCCCCGCCATGTCCCTCTTAATGGCTTAGTAATGTTCTGCCATGCAAATCTTGTGCACTGCAATCCCAAACACGCTGCGGAGGACATGGGCCGCTAAGATGTGTGCGCAAGGGCAACAGTCATCTTGTGTGACCGACACGAATTCATAACGATTTCGTCGATGATTCTTCGCATTCGCGAAGTGGACTCGGTTAATGGCCAATACGGTTCGTGCGCTTGGTGCATCTCAAACGGCTGGCAGGCCGGCGCCGGAGCGTGCGGCAGTATTCGCGCAGGGAGCTGCTCGGGGGGGAGTGCGCCGCTTGCCGCCGCGTTGGGTCGTGGCGATCCTGGTCATCGGCTACTGCGCGCTGATCTGGGTGCTGGTCATCGGCGGCGCCTTCGCCGGCATCAAGTGGGTTGCGACCGCGTTTTCCTAGGCGAAAGCGGGTAACTCAAGGCGCCTCAAAAGCGATGTGCGTTTCAACATGCACCCCGCGCTGGTTAAGGCGAGGGAGAACTGCCACACTCTAAGCTAAAGTGGAGTGCGCGGAGGGTTTGGCGCGTTGCTCTTTTTCGCTATTAGGTCGATCTTTAGGGGAATCGGGCGTCTACTTTGGTGGACGACCGTATTGGGGGTGCATGTGCGTTTAGGGGCAATTTCGCTTTTTGCCGCGTCGTTGGCCTTCTTGGTGCCGACGGCGGCTGCCCAAACCCCCGACAGCGAAGCGCGAGGCGACGCATCCGTGCGGGAGCGGCAACGCTCTGATTACGATCCACTCGGCATGCGTCTAGGCGCGTTTATGCTCAACGCCACGTTGGACTTGGGGATCGCTACCAGCGACAACATATTCGCCGAGGAGGTCACCCCTGAGAGTGACGTCATCTTCATTGCGGCGCCAAGCGCGACTTTGACCTCCAACTGGTCCCGGCACTCCCTGGTTTTTGGCGCTGGGATTCAACGCGCGACGTACCAGGATTTCTCCAATGAGAACGCCACCACGGGATACGCCAACGTCTCTGGCCGTCTCGACATCGGCTCGCGCTCGCTCATCCGCGGGTTTGCGGGCTTGGCGAATGCCGTCGAGTCTCGGACAGATCCCGATGCCTTGATCTTTGGCGAGCCAGTTGAGGTGGACAGCACCGTGCTCTCGCTCGGCGCGGAGCACCGGTTCACGCGCTTTCGCGTGAGCGGCGATGTAACCCGCACCGACTGGGACTACAGCGGCGGTCCGTTCAACCAGGATTTTCGTGACAACGAGCAGACCGCTTTCACCGGACGTGTTCAGTTCGACTTCACGCCGCGCCTAGGGGGCATTTTCGAGGCTCGCGTAGACGAGCGCGACTACAGCGACCCCACCACGAACGACTCCGACGGCGTGGCTTATCTTGCGGGCGTTGGGATCAACTTCACCGACGTTCTTCAAGGCGAGGTGCTCGCTGGTGTGTTTGATCGCGATTACGACAATGGCGACACTAACAGCGGCACGGCTGTGTCGGCCAATTTGGTCTGGTACTTAACCCGCCTTACAAACGTGACGTTTAGCGCCAGCCGCCAGGGCGAAGATGTGAGTGGCAATGTCTCCTCGCCATTCACAGCCGACCGCTACGGCGTCAGGGTGGATCACGAACTTCGTCGCAACATCATTCTGGCCGCGGGCGTGAGCGGCGGGAAGTTTTCCTACGAAGCGATCGATCGCGACGATACCTTTTACGGCGGCTTCGTCGGCGCCGACTATTTGGTCAACCGGCGCGTGGTTCTCTATGGAACCTACAACTACAACCAAGTCGAATCCGAAGGCGTTGATCGCTATCGGGACTTTGAAGCGAACGCCTTCAGGGTCGGCGTTCGCCTGCACCTCTAGGTTCTTTTCCTCCGTCAGGTTAAGCTAACCCGTTTCCACGGGAGCGAACGTGCCGATGGACCGCGTTGTCCCCAGTTCCGGCGTCTGTGCAGCGTGAGCAGCTGGACGCTCTGCATCGACTTCGGCACGGCCTATTCCAAGGCCGCAGCCGCCCCGCGCGATGCCTGGAGCGGATTTGAGCCCTCCCTGGTGCGTCCTCTAAGGCTGGGTAGCGTGCAGGAAGCTGGCAATGCATTCCTGCTTGAAAGCGCCGTTCTCGTGGACGACGCTGCCGTCATGTTCGGGCGCGCAGCGATGTCGCGGGCCGAGGCCCTGACGCACAGTCGGCGCGTGCCGCTTCGTTCATTCAAGACTTTGTTGAGCGTCAGCGATCTCGATCGCGCACTCAATACCAATGCTCCCGCCTCGGTAGACCCCCATCGTGTATTTCAGATGCGCGACCTTATCGTCCTGTACCTGGCCTCCCTGCTAACGGCCGTGGATGTAGCCGCGGCTGCTGACGAACTTGTCGCATCTGCTGAGGACCTGGAATGGCGCTACGCTGCACCAGCCTGGCGCAGCGGCGACAGCGCCGGTCAGCACGATGCTGTGGTGCGTTTGTTCGGCGAAGCGGATGCTTTTCGCCAAATGGTTGGCGCCGATGCGCTTCTGGCGCCGGGCGGCATCAAGTTTGAGACGGTGCGCGCATTGCTGCCGGAAGCCATGGCTGCGCCCTCGCGCTACAAGATCGGCCTTATCTTCGAGGCCACAGCCGCTGCTGCCTACACCTCGATTGGCTTGGCCGAACACGCGTCGCATCTCTTGGTGATCGATATGGGCGCCGGCACTACAGACTTGGCGGCGCTGGTGCGCGACGGCGCGAGTCTCGCCGAGCTATCCGATGCCCGCGTGACCCTGAAACAGGCGGGTGATTTCGTCGACAACACCATGGCCAACGTCGTACTCGATGGCTCTTCGTGGGCAAAAACAGAGGACCAGCGGGCAAGTCTCTGGTCGGCGCTGATGCGCCAGATGCGTCAGATCAAGGAGAGCATTTTCGTCCACGGCGCCGCCAACATAGAACACGAAGGTCGGCGTATCGCAGTCACCATGCGTGACTTGGAGCGCCATCCCGATTTTCGCGATTTTCTCGCCAGCCTCACCGCTGCCTACGATCATGCGCTGGGCGTGGTTCAAGATGACGCGCTTCGGCGCCGCTCGCGTGAAGTCGAGGTTGTGGCGGTTGGCGGTGGCGCTGCGGCGCCGTTCATTCAGGACTTGGTCGTCAGGCGGCGCGGCAACGGCAAAGTGGCGGTGATCAAGCGGCCTGCCACGCCAGAGTGGGCGCATGCGGAGCGCGCCCCCGACGGCCTAGCGGCGGTATTTCCGCAACTCGCGATCGCGATTGGCGGCGCGCTGGCGCCAGATCCCGTCTTGGCCGTGAGTGGTCCGTCTAGTCGCCTCGCACGCGGCCGAACCTAAAGCCGGCGGGCACCCGGTTGACATAGATCGCGGTCGTGGCTGGCCGAGACGCGGTGTGGAGTTGGCGCATTGTCCGCCGCACCGCACCAAGCGGCGTGCGGTCCCAGGCGGTCACGACGACCGTGCGGTCGGCCATGCGCCCGATGAGCGCGCCTTCTGCGCTCTCGAGCGCCGACGGGCAGTCGAGAACAATGAGTTCGTAATGGGGGCGAAGCTTCTCAAGCACTGGGCGCAGCGTTGGACCCATTGTTCGCCACGGGTTTTGGGCTCGCGCCGCAGGCAGGAAATGAAGCCCCGTCTCTGGCTCTTCGCTCACGAACCTTTCCCAAGACTCAGGAGTTTCACAAGCTTCGAGCGTTCCCAGCGCCGGTTCGGCGCCAAGCGCTTTTGTGAGTGATCGGAAGCGCAAATCGCAGTCGATTACGATGACGCTTTTGCCTTGCTGCGCAGCACTCGTGGCGGCGCAAAGCGCCGTCGTGGTGGCGCCCTCGCCGGGAAGCGAACCTATGAAGGCGATCACGCCGCGCTCTGGCAGAGAACCCTGCAAGTCGCGAAAGGCGGTCGCAAACCCCGAGGCTGGCCAGAACGCTAGGCACCCGATCGGCGACCGTTTGTCGGGCGGCAACTGGCGCAACACGCCAGGCGTCAACTCTGGCGCCGCCCCGAGCACGGCGTAGCCACGTTGTTTGCCGAAACTGGACAGAGTCGTCACCGTGTTTCGGCTGATTTCTCGGAGGGCGCCCGACGCAAGCCCGCCAGCGATCCCGACCGGCGCCCAGAACAGCGCGGCAAATCGCCACGAAGCGCCCCCGAGCACCTCTGCAGCCACGCCTATGGCCGTAATGGCGGCGGCGACGAGGGCGGCAAACAGTGCTTGGCGGCCAAGCGCGCGCGACAAGCGGCCAAGCGCCAGCGCCCGCAACTGAGCCGGGTTCAGCTCCGGACGGCGCGCGGCTCGACCGCGGGGGCGCGTTCGCGCCGCGCTCGGCGAAGCAATCTGCTGCGTCACCCGTGATCTCCCGACCTCTGTGGCGTCATAGCCCGCGTTTGACGCAAGGGCGACCACACTCGTCACCCGATTGGCACCGGTCACCCCCGACTTGTATCCTTGGCGAGGAAAAGCGTTCAATTCAAAAACGGGCCCACCGGGATTTCTTGTCGCGGTTGCGGACCCTGGCGCGTGCCTTCCTGGGGGCACACATATCTTGCGTGAAATCCATTGGGCGAGATCGCCAGTAGAGACGTGCAGAGGTCGGGCAATGCTTTATGAGATGCCCCGCAAAGTCCCCGAACGGCCGGACGGCGAAGCTCCGCCGGAGAACACGTTCGAGGCCTCGCTACGACGCGACCTTTCCGGCGACCCGCTCATCTCATGCAATCCCGTTGTGGGTGGGTGGCTGAAACGCGGGTTCGATCTCCTTGTCCTCCTTGTCGTCGCGCCAGTTCTGGGGCCGCTCTTGCTTCTGAAGGCGAGCGCCTATTGGCGGCGCAAGCAACCAGCATTCGCGCGCTGTGAGAGCGTAGGCTACGGAGGCCGCCGGTTTGAACGTTTGCTTTGGGCGAGCGATCCCGGCGAGCCTGCCAACGACACTGCATCGCAGGCGCGGGGCTCGCTCAGCGAGCACCTTCCCCAGCTCCTAAATGTCCTTCGTGGCGAGATGTCGCTGGTTGGCCCGCTACCGCTTACGCAAGATCAAATCTCTGCTCTAAAGACCGGCTTGCGGCACTACCTGAGCGCGCGCCCCGGCGTGTTTGGCGTGAGGGCGGTTTTGAACGCGCCGGAGGAAGATCCGCTCCACTACAAGGCTTATGCGTTGTCGTGGTCGCTCTTGGCCGACTCGGTGCTGTTGTGGCAGGAGCTAAACGCCTTGCGGCGGACGGACGCGGACTAACGCACTGGTCGCAGGCTCGTCGTTTCAGCGAAGGACGCGGTCTTTCATCTTGGTCAAGTTGGCGTTCTTCGGGCACGACGCAAATGACGCCGCCGTGCAGCGGCGGATCGCAGCATTCGCGCAGGCCGACGCTGAGGTTCACGGCTTCACTATGCGCCGGGGTGAACTCCATGCCGATCCGGGCTGGGACAATGTCGACCTTGGCGCCACGCGCGACGCCGATTTTGCTCAGCGCATAAGGGCCCTGTGGGCTTCCCGCGCTGTGCTCCGGCGAAACCGGGGGGCTTTGCGCGCGTGCGAGGTCTTTTGGGCGCGGAACCTCGACATGCTTGCGCTTGCGCACTGGGCCCGGGGCATGAGCGGCGCGAGCGCTTGTTTGGTCTATGAGTGCCTCGACATTCACCGCTTCATGACCCGCGAGGACCCTCTGGGAGCGGGCATGCGCCAATTTGAACGCAGCTTGCTTCGCGACACAGCGCTTGTGGTGGTGAGCTCGCCGGCTTTCGTTCGCGAATATTTTGACAAGAGGCTGACGGGGCTTGCGCGCACAAAGTTGGTGGAGAATCGCCTCGCTCCCGGCTTTGAGTATGGACCCCGGCCCACCCAACACGCGCCGACCGCGGGCGCCGTCAGGCTGGGGTGGTTTGGAAATCTACGTTGCCGTCGCTCGTTGTCGCTGCTGCTTGACCTTGCTGACCGTTTTCAAGACCGGATCGAGCTGCACTTGCGGGGCGCGCCCACGAAAACCGATCTCGGCGATTTCGAAGCACGCGTCGCTGGACGGACCAATGTCCATTTCGCTGGGCGATATCGTTGGCCGGATGACCTCGCATCCATCTATGCCGGCGTCGACTTGGTCTGGGCTGGTGACTTCCACGATCCCGGCGCAAATTCGAAATGGTTGCTGCCAAACCGCCTTTACGAGGGCGGATATTATGGTGCTACTCCGTTGGCCCCGTCCGACAGTGAAACTGGGCGATGGATTGCGGCGCGCGGATTCGGGTTCACGCTTGATGAACCGTTAGAACAAAACCTGCCCGAGTTTTTCGCCAGCATTCAACCCGCGGAGCTCGCCGCCGCGCGTGCGCGCTTGCTGGCCGCTGACATCGACACATTCGTCCAGCCTGTAGAGGAGTTGCGCCAGGTACTGCGGGTGGCGCTCTCGGGGGAGGGGCTGCGCTGATGGGCAAGCCCGTTCTGGTAATGTTGCTGAGCCGCCAGCCCTTTGTGGAAAAGAGCGGCCGCGGCTTCACTTTGCGCCAGCGGATCGAGCAGGCGCGAACGCAGTTCGACGTAAGGTTGATTGTCCTGGGGCCACCAAGCGGTGACCCGACCGACGAAGGGTTGACGTTCGTGCCGATGGCGCCGCCGCTCGCACTTGCGCTCAATGCGGTGCGCTTGGCGCCATTGCCGCTCCAGACCTGGCTCTATTACAGCGCATCAGCGCGCTCGCGCATCGCGGATATTGTCGCCAAAACTGGCGCCTGGGCGGTCTACGTCGATCTGTTGCGACTAGCCCCGCTGATCGAGGGAACGCCCGCGCACATCGCGCGAATTCTCGACTATGACGACATCTTTTCAGTCCGTTACCGCAACGCTGCGTCGAAGAACTACGATGTGATGGGCTTCTTGGCCGGTCGCGTCGGCGTTTTGGCGCCGCTCGCTCGCACATTCGCGCCGCTGCTATTGCGTATCGAAGCGGCGCGTTGCGAAACCTATGAAAAGACCATGCTCAGCCGCGCCGACCTCGTGGTGCTGGTGTCTCCTACGGAAGCGCGATTGATCGAGAGGCCCGGCGCTCATGTTCTGGTCGCGCCGCCCGTCGTGCAGCCGATCGCCGGTGCTTCGACCCCCGGGCGGCGGTTGGTATTCCTCGGCAACAATCGTTTTGCCGAGAACATCAGCATGTTGCGCGATCTCGCTCGTGCGCTTTCGGAACTGGGATCGGATCTCTCGGATGACGTCGTGATCGACGTGGTCGGCGATCACGCGCCCGAGCTGCCGAACCAGCTGGGCTCGCCGCGGCTAAACTTCTTGGGTCGCGTCGCGGATCTGCGCGACCTTGCCGGCGCCGGAGTCTTTCTGGCGCCGGTGATGAGCGGCAGCGGCGTCAAACTCAAGGTGTTGGACGGTATGGCGCTGGGCTGCCCGGTGGTAGCTACGCCGAAGGCGCTAGAAGGCATAGGCGCGCGCGCCAACCGCGATCTCATCATAGCAAATGACGCCAAAGGGGTGATCAAGGCAGCGCTCGCGCTCCGCGATCGTCGCACGCTCAAGGCCATGCTCGCACGCCGCGGCCACGCCTACATCGAGCACGCACATGCGCCGAGCATCGGCGACGCGTTCTGCGCGGCGATGGAGTCGGCCATCGCCCGCGCCGCCAAGCGTCACGAAACGCTGTAGTAGGACTTCGATTGATAGAAGTAGAGCGAGTCCGAATAGGACTGCCAATGAGGCAATACACAATTGAGCGCCACGCCCAGCACCTTGCCGCCGGCGCCTTCAGTTTGCGCAATGGCCGATTTCACCGCCCCGATCGCCGAACGGCCAGCCCGGGCCACGACCACGGTCGTGTCGGCATGCTTCACTAGTACGCGCGTCTCAGCGACCGCCAGGATCGGCGCGCAATCGAGGATCACCAGGTCGTAGGCGCCCCGGAGGTCGTTCACGAGGCGCTCCATGGCGTCGGACCCGAAAACGTCGCGTGGTGTGAAGCCCGAGGCGGCGACCGGCAGAATGTGCGCGTCTGACGCGGGATCCTGCACGATCGCCGCACGCCATGGCGCCTCGCCGGCGAGCACCTGCAGAATGCCAACGTCGGTCTCGATGTCGACGACGTCATTGATTGATTGCTTGCGTAGATCGCAATCGACGACCACCACCCGCTGACCCGACATCGCCGCCACGCGCGCCAAGCACATCGAGATGGTTGTCTTGCCTTCGTCGGGCAAAGCTGACGTGATCGCTACGACTTTCACCGAGAAATCGAGCTTGGAATAGACGATTACTGTGCGCAGGACGCGCAGCGCTTCGGCGAAAGCCGACATTGGTCGCCCAATTAGATAGCCCGAAGGGTGGCGATCGGATGGCGGCAGTTGACGCATCATGGTCCGCGAGATCGTGGGAATCGAGGCAATAGCGGGGTGGCCGACACGCGCTTCGAGGTCTTCGGCGTTCTTCACGGATTGGTCGAACATCTCAAGCGCGATGCCGACCGCGACCCCCAACAACAACCCAGCAGCGATCGCCAGCGCCAACGCCACGCGCAACTGCGGCGAAGAGGGGCGCGTTGGCACCGAGGCGTAGTTCATCAACCGTGCGTCGGAGGTATTCAACTGATCCTGGTCCGCGATCTCTTGGTAGCGTTGCAGATAGCTCTCGTAGACCTCGCGGCTCGCCGTTGCTTCCCGTTCCAGTTCGCGCAGCCGCACGCTTTCGGCGGAATTGTTCGAAAGATCGCCCGTTGCGTCCGACAAGGAGTTCTGCAGCGTCTGCAATCGCGCGCGCGCCACGGCGACTTCATTGGCGAGGTTCGCCGAGATGCGCTGAATTTCGCGCTGGATTTGCGCTTCGAGTTCGACGCGTTCGGCGCGCACCGCCTGCACCGCGGGATGAGTTTCAAGATAACGATTCTCAAGATCCGATTGCCGCCGTGCGATTTCCGCATCGCGATCGCGCAAACTGCGGATCGTCTCCGAATTCATGGCGTTGCCGATGGTCTCTAGCGAGGCGTTCGAACCGCGAAGGTCCTGCAGTTGGCGCAGTCGCGCCTCGCGCTCTGCGAGATCTGCTTGAGCCTGCAAAACCTGGGTCTGAATGTTCGTGATCTGCTGTTCGACCAGAGACGAGCCCTGGGCCGCCATCAGGCCGGATTCGATCCGGAACATCTCGGCAGCGCGCTCTTTCTCCTGCACATCTTCGCGCAGCTCAGCCAAGCGGCGGGCGAGCCACGAATTGGCGCGTTGCGAGGTGTCCACTCGCGCGTTGATCTGGCTTTCGATGTAAACGTCGGCGTAGGTGTTGGCGATGAGCTGCGCCCGTTCCGGATCGGGCGAACGCGCCGTGATTTCGATCACGTAGGTGAGGCCGCGACGTCGCACTTCGATTGAGCTGAGCAGCCCGTAAATCACCGCCTGCCGGGCGCCTTCGTCGCCGTTGACCTCCATGCCCAAAGCCTCCGCCAGCTCATCCATCAGCGCGGGCGAGCGCAGCAGTTCGATTTCGGAATCGATCGCCGAGGAGTCTCGCGGCATTGCTCCCACCACCGCTTCGTCGGCATCGACGACGCGCTCTTGCCTTGAGTTGATCGCGAGCAACGAGGTGGCGCTATAGGTCGGGGTGCGCAGCATCAGAAACGTGAACACCGCTGCGGCGACGGCCAGCCCGACCGCACCCATGACCAGCGCACGCCGCCGCAACATCGCAATTGCCGCGTTAAGCCCGAAAATTTCGGCGAGCGTCTGCGGCTGCGACGAGCCCGGCGGATACCCCGGCGGGACGGCTGATCCATCAATCGCGCTTGTCGTCATCTTAACCACCACAGCCTCAGCGTTTTTGCGCTGGTCGCCACGTCAAATCCGACTGCCATGCCAAGCTAGCACAGCGTGCTGCTCGGCAAGTCCTTCAACCACCCCAATGCATGCCCTGCGCCGGGCGGGCATCGTTAAAAGAACCGTTCTCCAATCCGGATTGTGTCGCCGGGGGATACGGGAGTGGTCGTGTTGAGACGATAGGGCCGCTCTTCCGCCTCGTTCGCGTGCCGAATGAAGACGCGCCGTCTGTTCGCCCGATAGGTAAACCCGCCCGCCGTCGCCACCGCGTTGAGGACGGTGAGGTCAGCGGAGTAGGGATAAGTTCCTGGTCGTTGCACTTCGCCCAAGATAAAGAACGGCCGGTAATTCGCCACCTCGACGCTGACATTCGGGTTCCGCAGGTATTCCTGAAGCGCTGTCCGAAGCGCTTCGGTAAACTCAGCTACGGTCAATCCCACGGCGGCAATCTCGCCGACCAGGGGGTATGCAATGGTGCCTTGGGAGCCAACCAGAAACTCGCCCGTGAGGTCGGGCTCGCCAAACACGGTCACGCGCAGCTGGTCCCCCGATCCCAGCCGGTATTCGCTCGGCTGTACGGGTTGGTCCTGCGCCGCCGCGACCCCGGAAAAGCCGGCGGAAATTGCGCCGAGCCCGATCAGGACGCCGCGCCTTGTGTGCCAAACTGACATGAGCCTCACCTCAGGCGTATATCGCGCTTTATTTACCAAGCCGCAAGCGCGCCCCAGCGCCTCACGCACCGCGCAGTCGCCCTGCAAGGGCCATTCCGCGCCGCCAGATTTCCCGAAGGGCGCACTGCGCCACAAATAGGCTCGCTTGGGGGCTGCGGAAGGCCGATAGCGCGCGGCGCACATCGCCAGCCTTGCTTGCCTCCGCAAACCGGCTCCATTGTAGGCGGCGATCGACGAAATCCCAGTGTTGTCGCAGCGCGCGCGCTTCTCCACGACTAAGCTGCCGGATCGCCGAAATGTCGCGGTGATTGTCCCGGTGCGCAGCGAGTTCGGTCGAGCCGTGAGCTTTGCTGAGCGAACCCTCGCGTTCGACGGACACATAGCCCGCCGGCCCGCCAAGTAGGAAGCGCGCACCATGTGCAAGCGCCCGTGCGTAGAGGTCGAAATCCTCGCCGAGCCGCATGTCTTCGTTGTAGCGTAAGCCCTTATCCCTAAGGAACGAGCGTCGCATGAGCGGCTTCAGGAAGCCGAAGTTGAGTTGGTCCCTGGACCGGCCCAGGTCCCCCAACAGAAAGGTCTCGAGATCGATCTTGATCGGCGAGAGCGGCGTGCTCACTCCTAGGGGCAGTTCGCGATCCTTAACGCGAATGAGCGTGTCGGCGATGAAGTCGGCTTCTGCAGCGACCGCCAACAGCGCCGCCAACCTGCCCGAGAGTAAGTAATCATCAGCGTCGAGTACGCCGATCCATGGCGCGCTTGTTGCGGCGATCCCCGCGTTGCGCGCCGACGCGGGTCCTGCGTTCCGTGGCTGCCTGATGACGATAACCCGGCCATCGGCGTCCGCCCACGCTTGCGCCCTGGCGGCCGTGTCGTCGATTGAACCATCGTCGACCACGCAGACTTCAGCGGCCTCAGGCTGCGCCAGCGCCGACTTTATCGCACGATCAAGGGTCAAGCCGGCGTTGTACGCGGCGATTAAGATAGCTACTTGGCGGTGATTAGCGTCCATATGAGCGAGAGGTTTTGCCGGATTGGACGCGCCTTGCAAGCGAGCGGCCAAGGATCGGGGGACGGTGATGACGGCCAAAGGCGCTGAAAGCGGGCGCTACGTCGTACTCGACGGCCTCCGAGGTCTGGCGGCGTTATGCGTCATCACCGACCATATCGATGCGGGGTTCCTTTCCACTGCCCTGCCGGGGCGCTACCTAGCCGTTGACTTCTTCTTTGTGTTGAGCGGTTTTGTGCTCTCGCATGTCTATTCCGAGCGCTTGGCCGCAGGCATGAGCGTGTTCGGGTTCATGCGCGTACGCCTAGTCCGTCTTTATCCGTTGTACCTGGTTGGACTTCTCGTCGGTTTCGGTCTCTCGCTTGTGCAAGTCATCAGGTGGGGGATGCACCCCGCCGAAACTCTAGGTCCTCCGCTTGTTCTCAACCTCCTTATGTTGCCGTCGCCGCTAGGGTTGACCTACCCATTCGACGCGCCAGCATGGTCGCTTTTCTTCGAACTCGTCGCGAACGTGGTGTTTGCGGCTCTCTTCGTGCGCCTGTCGCCGCGGGCGTTGTGGGTGATCGTGCTCGCGAGCGCGCTCGCGCTCGCGGCGTGTGCGACCGTCTTCGACAAGCTCGATGGCGGTTGGATTCCGGAGAACTTCGTTGTCGGGTTCCCGCGGGTGTTCTTTGGCTTTTTTGCGGGCGTGCTGATTCACCGCGCGAGCCAGCACATGATTTTGCCCGCGCTCCCCAGTTGGATGGCTTACATTCTGCTCCTCGCCCTGCTTGCGGTTCCAACGATCGGACCCAATCGTGCTTGGACCGACCTTTTCGTGATCGCGCTCGGCTGTCCGGCGTTGCTGGCGCTTTCCACGGGCGCCCGGGCCTCGGGGCGATTGGAGAGTGCGCTAGGCTGGGTCGGCGCCATGTCGTACGGCGTCTATGTGCTGCATGTGCCGATCATCGGTTGGCTGGGGGCCGCGCTGCGAGCTCTCGCGCCCTCGCTCGAAGTGCCGGGTCTCGCGCTGTTCATACTGGTGGCGAGCCTAGCGCTGGCGGGTGCGGCATTCTTGGATAAACTGTACGACAAACCAGTACGCGCGTGGCTCACGCGCCGGTTCGCAGTGCGCTCCTAGTCCGTTGCGGCCGTTGCCGGATGCCGGGCGTAGTCGCGCCGTATGCGCGCCGCGATGTCGAGTAGACGCTGTGCTCGGTCGGTCAGAACCGCCTCGTCGCTCAGGTGCGTAGGTCCTGTCGCCGCCTGCGCCAGCGCCCCGGCCGCCGCCTGCAACGCAACCCGATCCACCGCGCCGGCGATGGCGCCCTTGAGTCCGCCTTCCAACGGCGCACGATCGAGCCCAATCGCGCCGAACCTCAGCTCCCGCAACGATGAGCCGGCGAAGCGTTGAAAGCGCAAGTCGATGTCGAGCGAACGCGCCCAATCGGACCACTTCATGTGATGCGCCTTGTCGATGGGCCGCAACGCAATCCACGGCACGCGAAGCGCGTCCGCAACGATGGCGCCATGCATCGCCTCCGTAAGCAGCTTTGCGCTCGCTTGGAGTTGATCCATAACGGCCTCGACGGGAAGGCGCGGGTCGATGAAATGTATGCCAGCCAACCCGCATGCCCGCTGCCACTGCCCGCGTTCGATGCTCTCGTAGTGCGGCATGAACGAGCATGCGTGGATCTTCGGGCGCGTGGCAGGCCTGAATTCCCGGAGAAGAATGGCGGGGTCGCAAACGGCAAGGCTAGGGTCGAGGCCAAGCAATTCAGCCGTCTGAGGGCCGCGTACGCAGTAGATACGCCACGTATCGTCAAGCTTGGGCGCACTGTAGTAGGCGCCATAACCAGAGCCGAACACGACCTTCTGAGCTTCAGTCGGATAGCGCGCATCGAGAATGGAGCCGATTGGGAGAAGAAGCGGCGGTTTTTCGTCGAAGAAATCGGGGCCAAACACCCTCGGCATCAGCCAATCATTGAGTTCGTCGCCGAAGTTCGGCACGACATCGCGACTGATGTATAGCTTCATGTCGCACTCACGCTTGAAGTTGTTCATCGCCGGAAAGGCGACGGCGTACATGCGCCACCATGTCGAGCAGTTCTCGCACCGGGCCTGCTGGCTTGCCCGTCGCTTGCCAAAGCCCAAACATCGCCAGCGCGTATGTCGCGGCCCCGGAAAAGACGAGCAGCGCCAGGTGCGGTATCGTCGCTTGCGCCAAGCCAAAGGTCGAGAGTCCCGCGACAACCGCCGCCATCGCCGCCGTTGACGCAAACGTCCGCCAGTTGTTGACGATCTGGGTAAGAAACGCCGCGCCGATCGCGCGCTGCACCAGCACCAAATCGAGCGCGACAACGAGAACGCCGCTGATACACCGCGCGAGCACCAGCCCCACGAAACCGCCGGTGAACACCCCGATAATGATCGCCGGCATCCTTACACAGAAGAAGATCACGTCGCGGATAAAGACGAGCCGCGTCTGCTTCAGCGCCATGGCGACCGCGCTGAACGGCGCCGAAAGTGACTGCAGCGCCAAGACCCCGCTGAGCGCTTGAACCACGAACGCTGCTTGCGCCCATTGCGGCCCGAGCGCCAGCGTCACTAAAGGGTGCGCTATCAGCGCAAATCCCGCGCCGACCGGTAACCCCACCGCGACCAACAGGCGCTGCGCCCTCAAGAAAGCGGCGCGGAGCCGCGCGGGCTCGCTCTGCAAGCGCGAAAATGCCGGAAACAGCACCGACGCAATCGGCGCTGTCGCCTCCTGCACCGGCAGTCGCGCTAGGTTGTTGCCCACATCGTAGTGGCCCAAATCATGAGTGCCAAGCACGCGCCCCATGATCAGCTGATCGGACCGGTAGCTGAATGTGCTGAGCCCCGTGCTCAGCACCAGCCATACCGAAAACGAGAGGAGATCGCGCGCATGCGAGAAGCTGAGGCGAGGCAAATAGGGTATGAGCGCATAGGATACGATGAAGCCCGTAACTTGCCCCGCAACCGATCCTATCACGAGGGCCCAATAGCTCTTGTACGCGATCGCGACCCAAAGCCCCGCGATGAAGCCGATGAGCTTTGGCGGAACGGATGCGATGAAATCCTGCTTGAACGACAGGCGCCGGTTGAACTCGACGAGCTTCGGATTGGTGAAGCCGCTAAGCGCGGTCGTTGCGCAAAAGGCGAAGATGACAGCGACGAGCCGCTCGTCGTGGTAGAACGTCGCGATCGGATGGGCGGCTAGCGCCAGGATGCCCGCGATCAGCAGCGCCCGGGCCGCATTGAGCGTAAACGCAGTGTCGAAATGCGCACGCTCTGGCTCGGGGTGCTGCACGAGGGCCGCCGCGAGCGACATTTCCGTCAAAGCGCCGATAATGACAAAGGCCGTGGTCGCGATAGCGACGAGGCCGAAGTCAGTTGGCGTTAAGAGTCGCGCCAACACCAGGGTACTGACCAACGCGATCGCATTGGCGACAATCCGCGTGCTGGCTGTCCACAGCACGCCTTGCGCGAGGCGCTTACCGACTCCCTCCATCAACTTCGTCCTTGGCACGGGTCAGCTGCGCCTGCGCCGGCTCTATACCTCTTTCCGCGCCGACAAAGCAAAAACCGCGCCCCGCAAATTCGCAGTTAATGAAACCGCGCTCGTTGTGGACACTCGGCCCCTGGACTAGTTCTTGCGTGCGAAGCGGAAGAAATGGGGATCACGGCCGCTATGGTGAAGCTGAGCGAACGAAGCTCTGTTGTGGCGGAGCTCTGCCCGTGACCCAGCCTCTCCGCGTCGCGCTTGGGTTTGACCGCGCCTATGCGCCGCATGCCGCGGCGCTGATTACATCATTGCGGCGGTACACACCGGGCTTGTTTGAGTTTCTCATCCTCCACGAGGGCGTCGACCGCGTCCTCAAACGCCGTCTTCAGGCCATTGCCCCCGATTGCGGATTCATCTGGCGCGAGATCGGCGACGCCGACGTGCCGGCAATGGCCGACCGCGAGCACTTTAGCCGCGCCATTCTCTATCGTTTGGGCTTGGAGCGAATGGCCCCAGCGGAGTGGTCACGCGTCCTTTACCTCGACGTTGACATGATCGCCGCCGCTGACGTGACGTCGCTCTGGCGCACCGATTTGGAGGGGGCCGCCCTCGGCGCGGTTCCAGATTGCTACGTTAAACCCGCGACATTCGCCCAACGTTGGGAATTGTCCGGCGACCCAGCATACTTCAATTCCGGCGTCCTGCTGATCGATCTCGATGTCGTGCGCAGGGATGGCTTATTCACCAAAGCTATCGAATTTGTTGCCGCCTACGCAAGCGAGGTCCGGTTTACCGATCAGGACGCGCTCAACTTTGCTTGCTGGGCTCGCTGGAAGCGATTGCCGGCGCGCTGGAACGTTCAGCGCCACATGGTGATCCCGGCGCTGATTGACGAGACTGCGCCCGAGTGTCGCCTCAACGGCGCTGCACCGGCCATTGTTCATTTCACCGGCCCCGAGAAGCCGTGGCTGAAAGAGGGATACCACCCTTGGGCTTGGCTCTATTGGGACAATCTGCGCCGCACGACATTTTGGCGTGAAGTCATGGCCCAAAGCGGCGTCGGACTTCTCGGTCAAGCTCGCCTTCTGCAACGCTACGTGCGCGCCCGCTTGCGTCGCAGTCAACCCGACGTCGCTGGGCGATCATGACCGCCCCGCCCATCGACATCGCCTTTGGCTTCGACGCCAACTACGCGCCTCACGCCGCCGGCGTCGTGGCCTCGGTGGTTCACCATGCGCCAGACGCCGAGTTCCGCTTCCTCATTTTGCATGACGGTCTCGTTGAGGGTTTGCGTACAAGAGTCGAGGCCGCCGCGCCCGGCGCGGATTTTGTCTGGCTGCAGTTAGGCGAGGGCGACCTGCCAGCTTATGCCGGGCAGGGATATATCAACCACAGCACGCTGTTTCGTCTGGGCTTGGAAAAGCTGGCGCCGGCCGACTGCGGTCGCGTGCTCTACCTCGATGCGGATTTGGGCGTCGCCGGCGATGTGCGCCCACTCTGGGCGGCGGACCTAGGCGACAAGCCGATCGGCGCGGTGATTGATGCGTATATCGAGCCGGAATCGCTGGCGGCGCGCTGGGGCCTGCCGGCCGGCGGTCGCTATTTCAACGCGGGGATATTGGTCATCGATCTCGATAAGGTAAGGCGCGAGCGCCTGTTTTCCCGCGCCGTCGAGTTCATCGCCGAGCATGGCGCCGACTTGCCCTACAACGACCAGGACGCATTGAATTGGGCGTTCTGGAAGAATTGGCGCGAACTCGATGTCGCCTGGAACGTCCAGCGCTTCATGGCCTTTCCGGAAATCGACCGCACCTTGTCGCGGGATCGGCGATTGGGTGCGCGTGTGCCGCTGATCGTGCACTTCATGGGCGCCGACAAACCCTGGATGAAGCAGGTTTGGCATCCGTGGGCGTGGCTCTATTGGGATGGCGTACGCCGAACCTCGTTCTTCGGCGAACTGTCTTCCAAGGTTGGCCGGTGGCGCATCGCGCGCGCGTGGTTTCGCTGGCTTTCGCGGTCGCTGCGTTTGCGCCTGCAGCGCATGCGCTGACTAGGCGCCGTCAGGCCACCATCCAGCGAGATCGCCTGCAGCATAGTGCTCACCGCCAGCTTGCGCGGGCAAAGCGGCTTTGGCGCGCCGCAGCGCATGGGTCGCGCCGGCGCCGAGTGTCTTCTTCAGTTGCAGCTTCCACCACGCCGGCTGCTTGCGCAAATCGCCGAGCAATTCGCTCGCTAGCGCCAAGGCGTCGGCGTGAGCGGCGTCATCCACGGCATAAGTCCAGTTGGCGACCGCAAGCGCGTCAAGTCCGACTCGACGGCGCTTCTCGGCGAGCAGACTGGCAAGCGCTGGCAACTGCGCCAAATACCCATTCACGAAGTGCCCGAGCGTCTCGATGACCACGCGGCGGTCGCCAAGTGGGCCGCGTTGCCACTGATGCGACAGGTTTGAGGCGTGGATGCGATAGAGCCCTTGCGGCGCATTGATGACGCCGACCTTGCCGCGCGCGCCGATGCGCAGCCACATGTCCAGATCCGAAGTGTAGGGAAACGCCGGATCGTAGCCGCCAACCGCGTGCTGCACGCTCGTGCGCACGATCGCGGTTGGGGTGAAAATGAAGTTGCCGCGCGCGAACAGGCTCTTGATGAAGTCGAGGCCGTCGAGCACGCGCGTCTCGGCCTCGCCGACATCGGCAGGCTGCGGCAAGGCCGCGCCTTCGCCCATGATTTGCGCCAGGCCCCACGTGAGCCCGATGTCTGGATTAGCGTCCATGAGTTTGGTTGCGCGCGCTAGTGCGCCCGGCGTCAGCCCGTCATCGGCTGAAAGCAGCAGCACGTAGTCGGCGCGTGCCCACTCGATGACGCCCCGGTTCGAGGTCCCGATCAGGCGCAGGTTCTTTTCGTTGCGCGTGTAGATGACGCGCGGGTCGGCCGCGGCGAGCGACTCGCCGACCTCTGGTGTGTTGTCCGGGGATTGGTCGTCGACAATCAGCACCCGCACATCGACATCGCGCTGCGACAGGATGCTGGCGACGCACCCTGGCAGGTAGTGCGCGTAATTGTAGCACGGAACGACGACGTCCACGGAGCTCATGACGCGTCCCTAGTTGAGCGCAGTCAGAAGCGCGTCCGCGACTTGGCTCTGCTCATCGTCGGTGAGTCCCACGAACAGCGGCAGCAGCAGCGTTTCCGCCACTGCACGATCGGTCTCCGGCAGTTCGGCGCCGAGCGCAATTTCTTGAAAGTAGGGCTGCTGGTGGATGCCGATGATGCGCCGCGTCGCCACGCCCTTCGCGCCCATCGCGGCCATTACGTCGTACTGCTTGTAGTGCGGCTTAAGGCGCACGCAGTAGGATTGGTAAATGTGTTTGTACCCATCGGGTTCGTAGGGAAGCTCTATGCTGTTGCTGGCGCCCAAGAGTTCGCGATAACGCCCCGCGAGCCGCCGCCGCTCCGCGAGGAAGCCTTCCAGCTTCCCCATCTGAACGACGCCCATCGCCGACTGGAAGTCGGTCATTTTGTAATTGTAGCCAAGCTCTGTGTAGCCTTCGAGCACGACCCCTGTGGACGTGTGCCGCGTCAGCGTCGACACCGAAGCCGAGTGCGCACGCAGATTGCGGATGCGCGTCGCCCAGTCTTCGTTGTCGGTGCAGATCACGCCGCCTTCGCCGGTTGTGAGCACCTTGCGCGCATCGAAGCTGAACACGGTGATGTCGCTGATCGCGCCGACCTTGCGTCCGCCGACCTCGGCGCCCAAAGAGGGGGCTGCGTCTTCCAGCACAGGCAAGTTGTGGCGGCGCGCGATTTCCAAGATTTGTGGCAAGTCCGCCGCCAAGCCGATTTGGCTCACGGCCATGATGGCCTTGGTACGGGGCGTGATCAAAGCTTCGATCTTGTCGGGATCAAGGTTGTACGTGCGCGGATCGATATCGACGAATACGGGCTTGGCGCCCGCGAACAGCACGGCGTTGGCGGTCGCGATGAAGCTGAAAGATGGGCAGATTACCTCGTCGCCCGGCCCAACACCGAGCGCGATCAGCGCCAGATGCAGGCCGGTCGTGCAACTCGACACCGCCACCGCATGTTTGGCCCCGACATAATCAGCCACCAAGCGCTCGAACGCCTCGGTGCGCTTGCCGACCGCAATCCAGCCGGACTTGATCACCTCGGCTGCGGCGTTGGCTTCTTCATCGCCAATGCTCAGGCGGCTAATCGGGATCATGGATTCTATTGCCTCTCTGTTTGAACGTTCCGCCAAGTCGTCTCGCCTGAGACGCGGAACGGCTGGCCCTCGCTGTACTGCTGCAAGCTGACGCCGCGCGTGGCGTCCTTCTCCGATAAGATCGGATCGGCGATCGGCCAGGCGATGGCGATTGTGGGATCGTTCCAGGTGATGACGCTATCAGCGGCTGGATTGTGAAAGTCCGAACACTTGTATTGGACTTCGGCGGTGTCGCTCAGCACCGCGAAGCCGTGCCCAAACTGCGGCGGGATCAGCAATTGATGCCGGTTTTCCGCAGTGAGTTCGGCGCCGATCCAGCGACCGAAGGTCGGGGAACCAACCCGCAGGTCTACCACCACGTCGAGCACTGCGCCGACTGTGCAACGAACTAGCCGTACCTGCGGGCCATGCGTGTTCTGAAAGTGCAGCCCGCGCACCACGCCCCTGGTCGAGCGAGAATGATTGTCCTGGACAAAGTCGATATCGAGCCCGCGCTCGGCGAAGCGGCGCTTGCTATAGCTCTCGAAAAAGAAGCCGCGCTGATCCTCGAACGCTCTCGGCTTTATCAGCAGAACGCCTTCGAGGTCAGTCGTGTGAACCGTGATGTCCACTTGTCGCCACCTTTGCCCATCGCCCGACGCGAACGACGCCGGTAGCAGACCGCCCGTTAACCGTAAACCTGCACGAACGCAGGGCCGCCGCGCGCTTTCCCGCGTTACGCAAGTTCCGTACCGATGCGGAACGGGCTTTGCATTGGACTAACCTTGCCACGGCGGATAAATCGTGTGCAGGGACGCGGCATGAATTCGCAGCTGAAGGCGCTGGCAAAACGTGCAGGACTGCGACGTGAGACGGTCGCGGCCGCCCGCATGCTGGTTGAGCGCCAAGCATTGGCCCTAACCAATCCTCACCGCAGCCGCGACCGTGGCCGCATCCTTTGCTACCATTCCGTTGGGCAACCCAGTTCTGGGACAAACGACGTGTCCCCCAACGCGTTTCGCGCTCAACTCGATTGGGCTCTGGCTGCCGGTTACGAATTTGTACCGGCATCTGAAATCGCCAGCGCCGGGGGCGGGCCGAACCAGCTAGCCATCACTTTCGACGATGCTTGGTCCAGCGTGCTGACGACTGCGGCGCCTCTGCTCAGGGATCGCGCCATACCCTGGACGGTCTTTGTTGTATCAGATTGGAGCAGCCATCCTTGGGCTTGGGCTCAGGAACGCTTCATCCATTGGCGTGATCTGGCTCGCCTCGGTGACTTCGGCGGCGAAATCGGCAGCCACTCCGCCACCCATCCAGATTTCGCAAAACTGTCGCAGGACCAAGTTCGTGACGAGTTGGAGCGGTCGCGCGCAGTCATTCAGCGAGAGCTTGGCTTCGCGCCCACCCAATTCGCCATCCCCTTTGGTCAATCGATGAACTGGCCGGCGTCTGCGCATGCCGCTGCGCTCGCCGCTGGCTACGAGATCATCTACGCTCAGGCCGAGGAGACGCGCCCACCCGGCACGGCGGGACGCACGTTTGTAACTCAATTCGACGACCTGCGACTTTTTCGCGCCGCGCTGCATGGCGCCTTCGATCGTTGGGAGGAGTGGGTTTGACGCCTGCTCCTCTGCGAATTTCCGTTGTTGTGCCCACACACAATCGCCCCGCGTTTCTCCGTGCGGCGCTCGCAAGCATTCGCGCGGCCGAAGCTGAGGATCTGCACCTCGAAATTCTGGTCGGTGATAATGGCGACAATCCCGAAACGGTTGCAGCCGTCGCCGAGTTCGGCGCGCGTCACTTGCCAACGCGCGCGCCGGGCGCCTCTGGCGGACGTAATGTCTGCCTTCGGGCCGCAACCGGCGACTACATCGCATTCCTGGACGATGATGATGTCTGGCTGCCGGGGCATCTGCGGCCGCACCTCGCACTGCTCGACGCCCGCCCCGATCTGGATGCCGTCTTCAGTCAGCGTGTCTGGACCGACCCTGAACTCAACCCCGTCGCGCCGCCAAATCCGAGCGACGACCCCGGGGAGGGCTCTGAGCTCTTGCGCCGCTTGCTGAGCGGCCTGTTTCCGCAACTGGGCACCCTTGTAGTGCGCGCAAGCGCCGTGTCTTACACAGGATTACTCGACGAAAGGCTTGCAGGCGGCGAGGATCTGGACTGGGTGTTGCGCTTCGCGCGCCGCAACAAACTCGGTTTCGTCCCGCACGTGAGCAACTATGTGCGCGGACGGCAGAATGGAACTTATGACCATCTGCAGCTGACGCGCCTTGGCTACGACCGTTTGGTGTTCTTGCGCCATGCGATCAGCGAATGGCGCGTCTGGCGCTCTCCTCTTGAGTTCGCTCGCGCGTACAGCGCGAGCATTGATCACTTTTTCGGCTATTTCGAGAAAGCCGCGCGGGAACGAGCGGCTTGGGGAAACCGGAGAGGCGCTGCAGCGGCCCTCTGGGGCGCGTTCCAAGTGTTGCCGTTGCGCGCGATGCACAACATGCTTGCCGATCGACCATTGCGGCACGCTGTGGTGGCGATTATCGACAAGACAGTTAGACGCAGAGGGTGACGCCGGCATGTCGGGAGTGGAGGGTCAAAATGCAGTCGCCCTTCCGACATCCGGGGCGCTCGCGGATGCCAAGCGCGGCGAGGAGGGCGTGCTTGCCGCACAAGGACCCTATGTCGACCCTCTTGAAGCGCCGCCGCCCGATCGCTCGGGGTGGGACGACCTGCGCCGCACCGTATTTGACGGCCCCGCCACGACAGCATTCGTCGCGGTGCTGCGCCTGGGCGACCTGGATGTGCGCGCCTCGATCTTGGACGATCTCGCACAATACCATCAGCTCTCGCCCGAAGAATGCCGGCAGCGCTGCATCCATTGGGAAAAGTGGAGCGTTGACGAGTGGCGCGCCGGCGACCGCTCTACCCCGGAGGGCATCCAGGCGTTCTACGACTCGGTGGAGTCATGGGCGTTCGATCTTCTGTGGCACGCCTATCTAGAGACGACCGGCCATGCGTTTCCGCAGGCGCAGCTGGCGGCGCATCTAGCCAAACAGGTCCATCCCGCCGCCAAGAGCCACCTCGACTTTGGATCGGGCGCCGGGGTTCTCAGCCAGCTGTTTGATCGCTTCGGTTACCGGAGCGCAAGCGCCGACATCTGCGCGCCGCTGCTCAAGTTCGCACGCTGGCGCGCCGAGCGGCACGATCAGACCATCAGCTTCATCGACCTCAGGACCGAAGCTCTTCCCGACAGCGCGTTTGACATGGTGACCGCGATCGACACTCTGGTGCACGTCGACAACCTCGGCGTCGCACTCGCCAGCTTGCATCGGGCAATACGACCTGATGGTTGGCTGATCGCCAATTTCGACGTGCGCTCTACGGAGGATGACGCCAGCGCCTGGCATCTGCACAATGACGAACTGGCGCTTGACCGCCAACTCAAGAAAGCCGGCTTTGTCTATCGCCTCGCGGCCTACAATCTCCGCTGCTACCAACGTCTGGATCGCCAATCGCGCGCGTACCAGTGGAGCGAAGCCGCTGAACTAGTCCGCTATCCGTTACGCAGGCTGAAGCGCCGGGTGCGTCAATTGTTTTCTCAAGCGCAGGCGACGCAGGCATGAGCGCCGAATCCGCGACGCGCATCTCCGTGATCGTGCCCACGCGCAATCGCCCCGCGCTCCTGCGCGAAGCGCTGGAGAGTATCCGTCGGCTGGAGCGCGACGGCCTCGTGTTTGAAATCCTGGTCGGCGACAATGGCGATGATCCGCATACGCACGAGGTGGCGACCGAATTCGGCGCTCTCCACTTGCGCGCCGCCAAGGTAGGGGCTGCGGCAGCGCGAAACGTTTGCTTAGGCGCGGTAACGGGAGGCTACGTCGCCTTCCTCGATGACGACGATGTTTGGCTGGAAGGCCACCTTATCCCCCATCTGGCGCTGCTTCGCGCGCGCCCGGACCTTGAGGCGGTGTTCAGCCAACGGGTTTGGGCAGACACCGAGTTGCGCCCAGTGGCGGAGCCTGACCCCTCTGCCGATCCGGGGCAAGGCAAGGAGCTGCTGCGCAACATGATCGGCGGCGTCATTCCGCAGCTAGGCACCATGCTGGTGCGTACAAGCGCGCTTGGCGACGTCGGTTTATTCGATGAAGCGCTGATCGGCGGCCAGGATTGGGACTGGACACTACGCTTCGCCCGCCGCGAGACATTGGGCTACGTGCCACACCTCAGCAACATCGTGCGCGGTCGCGCGCCCGGTACCTACAATACCCTTCAGTTCTCCCGCCTGCGCTATGATTGGCGCATCTTCCTTCGCCATGTGGTGGCCAACTGGCGCGTCTGGCGCTCACCGTTTGAAGTGATGCGAGCTTATCGCCGCAGCTTCGGTCACTACTTTAGTTACTTCGAAGAGGCCGCGCTCGCGCTCTCTGAGAAGGGCGACAGAGCCGGAGTGGTCGCCGCCATCTGGGGTGCGTTTCGAGTTTTTCCGCTGCGGGCCACGCACAACACGACGGCGAATCGTCCACTGCGGCAATCGCTACTCAAAGTGCTTCGCCGGGCGCGGGAGAACTCCGTGTCGGAAGCGAGCAACTGAATGGTGCGGCTTCACGCGCTTGCGCAATTGGTTCGTCGCTGAAGTGTCAGCTCGGCGACTGTCGAGTGCCGCTCGGGTAGAGACGACGCATCAAGGGGCCGCAAATTCTGTCGAAGGAGGCCCTCTCCTGTTCAGTCCACGCGGCGGCGGAGTGCTTATCATAGTGGGCTTCATTGGTTCCTCTCACGAGGATATCCACGGGCTCTAGGCCTAGAAACTTCTGTAACGCGATCGCAGCCGAGCTGTTGAAGTCCTCAAGACGCAAGGTGTAGCGCAGCGGTTCAGGGAGGCGGCCTAGGTCTCGCTCAATGACTTCGTTGACGTGGGTCCAATACCAGCAATTCTTCTCAAAAGCCGTCATTGACGCCCAGTCCGCCGCCGTCACAGATCCACACAAGTCGCCGCGAATGCGGTTCTCGTGATAGTACCAATCGATGTTTTTCCACACTGGATGGTCGGGCCCCGCATACCAGCTTCGACCTACAGTCGACGCGACAACCGCCCTCGCCTCGCGCATCATCCAGACGAATTTCGCGGTAGGAATGATCTCATGAAGGATCGGAGTCAGGTTGAAGAGTTTTAGGTCTGAGAAAACATAGACAACGTCTTTGCTGTATACCGATGTCTGCAGCAACAATTGCGTCAGCTTGTCCTTCATCTCTGCGGCGCTGAGCGCGCCGTGAGCAAAGTCGGTTGACCACTTTATCAGCTGCATATGGGCTTCATGCTTAGCGTCAACCTTGGGGTGTTGGTTGAGCGCAGCTGCGATGGTCGTACTGCCCGCCCTTCCGGTTGTCAGCACAAAGCAAATAGAGGGGGAGCGTTCGTCGCCGCGCTTGAATTGTAAGGCTGAACTCGCAGCGGTTTGCCGCGCACGCAGTTCCTCATAAGCTCCCAGCGGTCGCTCGCCAGTGACGCGCGCCGGTTGTGCGCCCATCACCGCCCTCGCAGGAACATCGGCGCAAACGACGGCGCTTGGTCCCACAATTGCGCCTTCGCCGATGGTCACGCCGGGCAGAACGACAGCGTTACGCCCGATTGTAACGTTGCGCTCGATCACCACTTGGCGCCATGTCTGCCTTTGAGGCAACGATGCGTCGCTCCCCTGGTGGGGTTCGGTTGTGTAGATCGCGACCCCATCGGAGATGTGCACGTTGTCTTGGATCTGCAGGCCGCCTTGAGCCTGAATGAAGACCCCCCGACCCATTTGGATATTGTTGCCCAGCGCTATCGCCCGAGGATCGACTATTTCTGCGCTAGGGTCGATAATCACATTGTCGCCAATGGACTGAAACGCCGCTCGAACTCGCGCTTGTTGGTCGGCGAGTCGGCTGCGTCGAGCGCGATCCAGCAATTCCGCAAGACTCGCGAGCGCCCGGACCAATACGTTCTTCAAGCCACCGCTCGCCACAGCGTTCTCCCAACTTTGGTGTTACTCGCTAGTCAGCGCGGCAGGTCCCAATTGCGCGCGTTGTCTTCGAGCAGCGCCGCCGGATCGGAGTAAGTATCGCGGAACCAGGCGATGTAGCGCCCGATGCCGTCTGCGAACGACACTTTCGGTGTGAACCCGATCAGCGCACTCGCCTTCTTGGTGTCGGCGATCAGAGCTTGGATGTCGCCGGGGCGATCGGGTGCGAATTCGAGCGCCACATCGTTGCGCCCGCATTGTTGAATGATCTCCGCCGCCACCTCGCGCACCGAAACCGCACGGCCCCAGCCAAGATTGATGGTGTCGCCGATGAGCCTTTCGTTCCCCGCCGCACGCCACAGGCCGTCCGCGGTGTCGGTTACATAGGTGAAGTCGCGCCCCTGGCTGCCGTCGCCGAACACGATCGGCGCGCGCCCGTTAAGCACGCGAATGACGAACCGCGGGATCACCTCCGCCAGGACGCCATGATCGTGCTCGCGCGGGCCGAACGCATTGAACGGGCGCACGACCGAAGTCGCCATGCCGTAGGTGCGCCAATAAGCCAACGTGTAGAGTTCGCCGGCGAGCTTGGCGCCGCCATAAACCGTGGTCGGCGCGCACACCGAACCGTCTTCGCTGAGCGCACCGGTCGAGGCGTTGCCGTAAACCTCAGACGAGGAGCAATACACGAAGCGCTTCACGCCCGCGCGGCGCGCCGCCTCCAGCGTCATCAGCGTGCCGGTGGCGTTGATGTGGTGGTTGCTGACGGGGTCGCCGATCGATTTGCGCACGCACTCGACCGCGAGATGGAAGACGCATTCGACGTCGTCCATGGCCCTAGCAAGGTCGGCTTCGTGGAGGATCGAGCCTTCGATCAATGTTGCTTTGCCGCTCGCGAGCGCCGCTTCGATATTGCGGCGTTTGCCGGAGGCGAAATTGTCGAGGATGATAACTTCATGGCCTTCCGCGACGATGCGGTCGGCCAGATGGCTGCCGATGAACCCGGCGCCGCCGGTGACGAGATAGCGAGTCATGCAGCCAAATCCGTCTCGTTTGCCAACTCGATCACAGCCGCGGCGACTTCTTCCTGCATCGACGCCTTCAGCTCAGGATACATCGGCAGCGACAATTGCTCTGCCGCCGCGCGCTCAGAGTGCGGGAACTCGCCTTGGCGATAACCCAAGTCCTCATAAGCCGGCAGCATGTGGATGGCGATCGGATAGTGGATTCCGGTCTGGATGCCCTTGGCGTTCAAGCGCTCCTGCCAGAGCGCCCGGTTCGGCGTGCGCGTCGAATAGATGTGATAGACGTGGCGCGCATCCTCGCGCACGAACGGCGTGACCACATTCGTGCCAGCGAACAGCGCTTCATAACGCTTGGCCGCCGCGCGCCGCGCTTCCGTCCATTCTTCGAGATACTTCAGCTTCACCCGCAGGATCGCGCCCTGCATGCCCTCAAGGCGCATGTTGTAACCCTTGAGCACGTGCTGATACTTCTTTTCCGCGCCCCAATCGCGCAGCATCCGCACCGTGCGCGCGTAATCGGCGTTGTTGGTGACGGTCATGCCGCCTTCGCCATAGGCGCCGAGATTCTTGCCCGGATAGAAGCTGAAGCCGGCGATGTCACCGATGCCCCCGACGCGTCGGCCCTTGTACTCGGCGCCGTGCGCCTGCGCGCAATCTTCAATGACGGTCAGCCCGTGTTTCTTGGCGATGGC
>CAYRHK010000002.1:0-33560 GCA_964423825.1 uncultured Terricaulis sp.
GCGTTGCCCTTGTACACGTTCTGCGCCGTGTAATCGAGCATGTGGTCGTGGAACCAAAGCGTGCTTGGGGTCTCGCGCCAATCGCCGCGAATTCTCACAGAGCCCCCCGAGCCGTTCGGGTAGGCCGCGCGCGCGTCTGTTGCGCCAACATTCACCGTATCATACCCGGCGAGCGCCATGGGCCAATGATAATCGTAGAACTGACCCGGAAAGAAGAACGCCCCAGCGAAGCCGTCGCTCTCTGCTGGATTATGACCATTGTGCTGGTGCGTGGTGATTGTGTGCGCTCCAAACCCGTTGTTGGCGGCGAAATCGATCGGGAGCGCATTGAAGTGGCGGAAAAGAATCGGTTCTCCGATCCGCGCCATCAGCAGCTTCGGGGGCATTGTGCCATCGAAGGTCCACACCGAATTGGGCTGCTGGATCGGGAAATTCGGATGGAATCGAACGCCTATGCCGCGCGTCGTGCCGCCACGATAATACAACCCGCCCCTACGGAACTCACCAACGGCATAGCGGTGACGTTGCCAAGGATCGCGCAGCCCATTGTTGGTACGCGCACCGGTCATGGCGGATTGAAAGTATACGCGCGGCTGAAACTCAGTCCAACGCTGATGCGAGAACCACTCGCCGGGGGGACGCCCCTCGATAGAGCTAGTCGCCAGCGGGCGCACACAATTGCCGATCATGGCGGCCCAATAATTGGGTCGCGACGTATTGGCTTCGCGCGTCGGCGCTGGCCACAACGGCTGGCGCAAGAAGTTGTCCAAAGCCGCGCCATCAGGGCCGCTGGTGCACGACGCGGCGGGAGGAAGGGGCGCACAATTGGCGCAAGAGGACCCCGGCACTGGCAGAGTGCCGAACTCCTCGAAAAGCAGCACGGGCTGCGTGAACGGCTGGGCGCCGAACAACGGACTCGGCGCCGCCCCCGTCGGGATGTCTTGCGCCGCCGCGCCGTTCGCCAGCCCCAACGCTAACAGGATCACCGTCACGCCACCAAGCGCACTCCGCCAAGCACCCATCGCGCCCACCCACGAAAACTCTGCACGCGGCAGATCATTAAGATTTTCCAATGTGCGGAATAATCGCTGAATAGCCCAGCGACGACACCCAAGCAGGTTCAGAAATTGAGAAATTCTCATTTCTTCAACCTCCGCAACTCCCACTCCGCTCTTGCGGAGCAGGAGCCGCAGGCTACGGCCCGCCCAAGATGAAGTCGGAGATCGTGATCACGTTAGCGCCGGTTCCGTTCACGCCCGTCAGCGTGATGGTTCCAACCCCCGCAATCGCAACCAGCGTGTCGGCGCCCAGATCGGTAATCGTGACGTTGGCGGCGAAGTTCGTCGCTGTAATTCCCAACGCCGACACGTCGAGCAGGTCTTGGCCCCCAGTTGGATTGGCGTCAAAGCCAGCGATAACATCGACGCCGAAACCAGCTTCAAACACGAACGTGTCGTTGCCGTTACCCCCATTCATGGTGTCATTGCCGCCGCCACCGTAAATGAAGTCGTTGCCCGCGCCGCCGTTCAGAATGTCGCCGCCCAGCCCCCCCAACAAAGTGTCGTTGCCTCCACCGCCGCTGAGAGTGTCGCCGCCTCCGCCGCCGGTCATGCTGTTGGCCAAGGCATTGCCCGATGCGTTGATCGCGCCGAGACCAGTGTAGATGAGGTTCTCGACGTTGTTGCCCAGTGTGTAGGTCGCAAGCGACACGCGCACAGTGTCGGTTCCCTCGCCGGCGTTCTCCACAACCGAGACCCCCGCGCGATCGATGATGTAGACATCGTTCCCCAACCCGCCGCGGAGACTGTCGTTGCCGGCCGAACCCCCTGCAAGCGTATCGCTTCCAGCGCCGCCTATGAGAATATTCGTTTGCGCGTCACCGGTAATGCTGTCGTTTCCGGCGCCGCCGGTCACATTCTCGATGCCGACAAGCGAGTCGATGCCCGTTTGCGCGCTCGAGGCCGTGCCGGCAGCGAGGTTCACGGCCGCATCGGCTGTGGTGGCGCCGAGATTGTAGGTATCGGTACCCCCACCGCCGTTATAGGCGTCGTCGCCGTCATCGACAGTGGCGAAGATGGTGTCTGCGCCGCCTCCGGCGTCAATGGTGTCGTTACCGCCGTTCCCCGTTATTGAATCAGCACCAGCCAGTGCGTTGATGGTATCATTGCCGGCGCCGCCGCTTAGCGTGTCCGCACCGCCGGTGCCGGTAATCGTAACGCCTCCGGAGTTCGACACCGGCGCGGTGCCGGCGCTTGTCACAAGCTCGCCGAAGCCCTGCCCATCGGTGTATGAAATCTGCACCGAGATCGCCGCACCGATGTCAGCCGCCGTCAATACATAGGCGGCGCCAATGGCGCCGCCTATAGCCACGCCGTCACGCAACCATTGCGTAGTCGGCGCTGTCCCCGCGCCATCTGGATCGACGCCAATGTTGCGCGTGAGCGTTTGACCGACAATAGCCGCGCCTGCAATCGTCAGCGTACTCGCTCCGTCGTTCACGGCCGTGATCGCTGCCGTTCCAGCGCTCGTCACGCTCTCGGCAAATCCCTGACCATCGGTATAGTTCACCCGTACCGAGATCGACGCGCCCACGTCCGCGGCGACAGTGGCGTATGTCGCCGCAGTCGCGCCCGCGATCGCCACACCGTTGCGCAGCCATTGATAGCTCAGCGCGCCATTGCCATCGGGGTCGACGCCGACGCTCGCGCTGAGCACGCCGTGTTCACTCGTCGGCCCGCTTATCGATACGCTTGCGGCGCCGTCGTTGACCGCCACAACAGGGCCGACAGCCCCGCTGACGGGGCCCTCGGAGAATCCTTGCCCATCGGTGTAGAACGCCTGCACCGCTATCAGATGGCCGGCGTCTGCCGTCCCAAGCGTATAGGTCGCGTTCGTCGCACCCGCGATTGCGACGCCATCGCGCAGCCACTGGAAGGTTGCCGCACCACCCGCGCCATCGGGATCGGCGCCGACATCGGCCGTAAGCGTTTGATGCTCCGTTGGCGTGCCGGTAATCGTCACACCTGCTGCGCCATCGTTCTCCGCCGCCACAGGCGCGGTTGGCGCGCTCGTAACGCTCTCACCGAACCCTTCACCATCTGTGTAGACAGCTTGAACGGTGATCCCAGCGCCAATATCAGCCAAGGTGGCAATGTAGGTCGCGCTGGTCGCACCCACGATCGCAACGCCGTTGTTGAACCACTGATACGTTGGCGCGCTGCCGGGCCCATCAGGGTCGGCGCCAAGCACAGCGGTCAGCACATGGTCCTCCATGGCGAGGCCTTGAATCGAAATCACAGCAGCGCCGTCATTGATTCCAAGACTGCTTGGCGCATTGATCTGCACTGAAATCGACGCAGTTGAAACGCCGCCATTCCCATCGGAAACCGTGTACGAGAAACTCGTCAGGCCAACAAAGGTGGCGTCTGCGGTGAACAAGAGCGCCCCATTGGCCAACAAACTCACTGTTCCATTGGCGACGCTCACCGGCCCGGCGCTGAGCGGCGCGCCATCCACGCTCGTAATCGTCAGAGTCTGGCCGCCATTTGGGTCGATGTCGTTCGCCAAGGCCTTGATGACCACCGCATGCCCTTGCAGAACGCTTGCGAGGTCGTTGATGGCGGTCGGCGCGGTATTGCCATCCGGCACGACCAACGTAGCGCCAGAAATTGTTCCCCCGTCCGCGAGCACCGCGAAGATGTCGGCGACATTGACGCGCCTGTCCGCAAACTGAAGGAAGTCCACATCGGTGACTGTTTGGGTGTCGACCGCATCCGTGATCGTCAATGTACCGCCGACGCGGTGGAACGTGTAGGTCGCGAACACGCCGTCAACAACGACAGTGTCTGCCCCACCGCCGCCGACGAACGTATTGTTGCCGCCGCCGCCGGCTAGGACGTTGTCGCCCGCATTGCCGATGAGCGTGTCGTTGCCGATGCCGCCCGTCGCATTCTCGACATCGTTGGAGAACTGGAAGATGACGCCTCCGGCCCCGTCGTCGACAAGCGCCCCGATCACATCCTCGAGGACAAATGAACCGTTCTGGTCGCGATCGCTCGTGATGATCCCGCTCGCAAGATTGATGTTGAAGGCGCCGTACTCTCCTTGGAACGAGATCGTGTCTTCGCCCGCGCCGCCTGAGATGAGATCGACGCCGGGATTGGTCGCGATCAACGCCGCGCTGACGCCCGCAGCGCCAAGGCCAATGTCGACGTCCTGGTTGAATGCCTCAGCCGGGCCGCTCGTCCCGCCCCACAGCAAATCGTTGCCGCCCTCCCCAAGCAATTGATCCTGGCCAGCGCCGCCGATAATCGTGTCGTTTCCGGCGCCGCCAAAGCCAAGATCTGCGCCGGTGCCCATGGTGATCAGATCGTCGCCCAGCCCGCCATACAGTTCATCGCCCAAGGCGCGCCCATCGATGGCGTCATCTCCAACAGTGCCTACGATAACATCGCGCGGCGCGCCCGTACGCGGTCCGATCAACGGGCTGCCGGGCTGGCGATTGTCTAGATATTGAGCGCTGACATTGTTGCCATCGACATAGCCAACAATCATGCGGCCATCGTCAATGCCCGCGCTCGAGTGCACGCCAGGCATTCCGCTCGTCGGATCGCCAACTATGATTTGCGACCCAACGGCGGCGCCCGCCATGTCGAAGCGCTGCCCATGGATGCCGGCCCCCGCGGATTCCCACGAGACGAAGAAGCCATCTTCCAGGCCACCCGGCGTGACACCGGTCGCCGCCGCTTGGAAACTCACATTCGCCGGCAAGCCTGTGGCAAATGTGAGCACGGGCGAAGGACTCCAGTTCGATCCGGCGCCCGAGTAAATAATGCCCTGAATGGACACGCCCCCGGCGCCGTCCGACGCGCCCCAGAACACGGCAAACGAACCATTCTGCTGTGGGACAACCATCGCGGTTTGACCACTCGCCACCGCGCCCAGCGTCGTTGCAAACGGTATCGTGAACTCGGCGTATGTGGTCACGCCTTGCGCGACTACATCGGCGCCGACGCCGCCTGTCTCGCGATCGCCCGCCGCGTTTACCGACGGCAAATAGATACGCAGATGAACCTGCTCATCGGTTCCGATATAACTCACGACAAGTTGGCCATCGTGCAAACTGCCCATCGTGAGATCGCGGCCCTGGATCACGTTGGCCCCGACCGGGATATTGTTGGCCGCAAACAATCCTTGATCGGTGATCGCGATGACGGCGCCGTCATCGGCAGTTCCGCGCAAACCGTCGAGGCCAACCGAGATCGGCGCGGTCTCCGAGCCCACTCCGAAGTTCGTCGGCGTCGATGGTATGAGGTTGCCGAACGCGTCGGTCGCTAATTGGCCCTGACCGGCGCCATCCAATATTGGCAGCCCGGCGCCATCAACGAGGATGTCGTAGACCGGGATCTCATAGCGCGCCAGCGTGAGCGCCCCGTACTGATCTCCCGACACCGCATCGAGCACCCCATCGTTCTGCGTCAAGAAACCAACATGGAATCCCACTTCCAAGGTATCGTTATTGACGTCGACGATTTCGTAACCCTGGATAGTCGGATCAACGGCTATGCCGGCGCCACTCGTTCCCACGACAACGATCTCACCGCCCGGGAGACCTGGCCCCGGCACGCCCCCGCCCGGGTCGAGAACGACATGCGTATTCGTGCTCGCGAAGGTCAGGTGCAACGATGTGTCGGTGGAATCGTCGCCGACGACGTCCGTTGACTCCCAGACCGCGGTCATCCCGAGCCCACCCGTCATGGCGACATCGATGTCCGCAACCAAGTTGTCCAGAAAGACGCCGCCCGGCCCGCCATTGGTCAGCTGAGTATTGGCGCCGAGCAGAATGGGATCTGGGCGACCAGAGGGATCGTAGCTAATCGCCCACACCTGCGTTCCGTTGACCGTCCATGCGAGGCCGGCGCCGTCCTGTAGATTTGTGACGGCAATCCCGCCGCGCTGATCGATTGCATCCGCCGGAGTCGGATCGACATCGACAACTATTTCCTTGTAGGTGCTGACATCGCTAAGGCTCCACGGCGTCGGCGTGCCGTCAAAGCTCGGATCGACCGGAGGCGGTGAGCCCGGGAACCCGAATGTAATAGTCTGCGCCCCTGCGCCCCCATTGGCGAGGTCGAGGAAGCGGATGTTCTCGATGCTGAAGAGGTTATCGATGCCGTCATGCACAAGCGGATTGCCTGCCGCGTCGGCGGCGGAACGCAGGTCGATGACCTCGAAACTGCCATCACCATTGATGGTGATCGAATAGTCTTGCAGCCGCCCGGTGTACACGGCTGTATCGTTGCCTTCGCCGCCATCGATAATCTCGGGGATGCCGGCCGCCCCACCGATGCCGGGCCCGCCTTGAATCGTGTCATCACCCATGCCGCCGTAGATGTAGTCCACGCGCCCATCGACGTTGGATATGTCGCCGAGAATGTTGTCATTGCCATTGGTACCCACGAGCACATCGCGCAACGCCCGCACGACGCCAGTAGGAGAAACAAAATCGCCTACGATCGGGTCGGGGTTGACAGCGTCGCGCGTGTCAATCACGCGACCAACGATGTCAGCGCCATCGCTATAGGCGCCGTTGTCGCTATAAACCGCGACGAACCGATCGCCGAGGAGGCCGGCTATTGCGCCATCCGACTGGTTCCCAGTAGTGGAGGCATTCACGACAATCGCAGCCCCTTCGGGTTGCATGCTTATGACGATGCCTGTGACAGGGTCGAGCGTGACCGCCACATGCTGAGCCATCATGTCGTCGCCGCTGGCGGCGCTCGTCATGTTCCAAGCCACGATGATGTCGTTGCTGTCTTCTCCGCTGACGCCGGTGATCTGGAAGCCAGAATTTGCGGGATCGAAACCCGCTGGAAGCTGCACAACCTGGAACGGTTGCGCCGGCGCGCCGAAGCCGAACCCAACGCCGTTGAGGCCATTGCCGGCTGAACTCAACATCGTAGCCATCACGGAGAAGCCGGATGGACTGCTGGCGTCGGGCGTAATCCAGGCGACGGCAAAATTCACCGCGCCCGCGGAGACGATATAAGCGTTGGTCCCCGCAGCCACTGGGAATGCGCCAGACACAGGGCCGCCGCCGGGGATGACTTGGCCCAAGTCGTCGTAGGCGCGGAACATGACCTGCTCGCCCCCAACGCCATCTTGAGCAATCCAGACGATGCCGGTTTCGAACGTGTGCAACGAAGAGGTCGACGCGTTGCGACCGATGGCGCCGCCGATCCCGTCTCCGTCTTCGTCACCGACCCACACCGCCGCGTCGCCGGTGCCATAAACGTTGTTGAGCCCCGCGATGCCATCCACGCCGCCAGCGACCGGCGCCCCGGGATTGCCAAGAGCATCGAGCGCCACTTCAAAACGCTGCAGCATGATGCGCCCGTAATCGACCGGAAGCACGCCATCGGCGCCGTCGAGATGCGTCGAGGTCCAAACGACGTTGTAGCCTTCATTCATGCCGGTCGGCAGCACCGACCCGCCCACCGGACTCGCCAAGGTGCGATCCAAGAACGAACCAAATATCGCTGCGTCGTGCTGATCAACATTTACGCCCTCGCTCAATACAGACAATTCGATCGAGGTAAGTTGGCCAGGGCCGACAAAGTTGGTCCGCAACTCGTTCGAGGCATCGCTCAAATTATCGCGCTGTTCCCAAACCACAGCCCAACCTGAGTTGGCGCCGCCGGAAGCAACGACCGGATTGGTTTCAATGCCGATCCCGTCGCTGATGTCGAGCGTGTTCGGGATAAATGCGTCAGGCGCAAGAATGACATCGAAGAACTGCCCGCGGATATGGGTGTCTGCGCCAGGTGCGAGCGCATCCTCCCAGACCACCGCGATGAACTCGCCGACGCTGTCGGCCACGCTAACGTTTTGTTGCACCCCGGAGCGGGTGAGGGGATTGACGACAAAACCGTCGACGTCCGGCGCCCCGCCCGCGTTCGGCGCCACGTCCGCGTCCTCGTTCGTCCATCCCCACGCGGAAGGCGTGACCTGAGCAGACGCGCCCAGCGAATTGGTGGCTATAATTTGCGAACCCGGCGCGTTCCCTAGAAACTCGAAAAATTCCACCTCGCGGATCAAGTCGACGCCGTCGCCGCCCACGCGCAAGTCGGTGACCTGGAAGGTGCCCCCACCGAGGTCTTGAATGATATAATCGTCATTGGCGTCTTGCACGCCGTCGTTCAAAAAACGGCCGCTGAACACAACCGTGTCGCCGCCCGCCGCGAGCGCAGACCCATCAGCGAGCGCGCCGCCGGGCGCTGCCGGCGAACCATTGCCGCCGCCATCGATCGTGTCATTGCCGAAGCCTGCAATGATGCGGTCATTGCCCAAGCCGCCATCCAGAATGTCGTCAGCCTGGCGGCCATCGATGATATCGTTGCCCACGCTGCCCACGAGCACGTCCGGAGTCACACGACCGCGAGTTTCGAACTCGGGGTCGCCAATCAGCGAAACGCCCATGCCATCGACGACGATGGGGTTGCCGAGCGCGTCAAGGCGCGTATCGAAAATTTGCCCGCCGATATTGCCGGCGTCGCTGGCATTGTCCTGATAAACGGCGACGTAGCGGTCGCCGATGAGCCCCGCTGTCGCTACACCAGTTGCGTCGGCGGGTGCGTGAAAGATGGATGGCGCGATCTCGTTCGCGAGACCGCCCGCAGTAAAGCTGCGCGTGAATATTGCCTGTGTTCCCGCGTCAACGGCATTCCAACTCACCGTGAAGCCGCCAGTCTCAAGTGCGGCCATGGTAAAATCGGCGATGCCGTTCGACGCTCCATCGAGCCCATCCAGGGTGATGATTGGGCTGGCGGTCCATGCGCCGGGCCCCGCCAACGTAAACACCCGTGCGGCGAGCACATTGTTCCCGCCGAGCGAGGCCACCCACGCGACGACAAACCCCCCGCCTTGAATCGCGATGACGTGCTGCTGCGCGCCCGCCACCATCGGCGCCGCGGCCGTGTTGAGGTTGCCGACATTCACGCCGGCCAGCGCATTGTTTTGTACGCCATTGTCATTGTAGACGCGGATATTGATGCGATTGTTGGCGTCGATCCACGTGATCACGGTCTCATCGCCGCCCCCGACATGGGCATGAAGTCCTGCTACGGATGGGTCGCGACCGCTGTTGGTGATCAGCAATTGCGCGTCCGATCCAGATCCTACGGTCCCGTCAATGCCCGCCCCCGCGGGCGGACCAGCCGGATCCCGCGCTGCATCCAAGGGCACCGCAAATCGCTGAACATAAATCGCGCCGAGCGCATGCACGCCACCCGCGCCCTCCACCCACACCGCATCGAACCCGTCGACGATAGGCCGACCGCTCGCGTCATCCTTGCCGTACGCTGAGATTGAAAGGTCATGTTGATTGATCGCGGCGTTCGACGAAATCGCGATTTCGCTTCCGAGGACTGCGCCGGCAACGCCGTTGTAGTAGCGCAGCTTGAGTTGCGAGACGCCGGCATTCGTCTCACTCCACCCGACACCGTAACCAAGCCCAGAGCCGCCAGCCGACATCTGAAGGTCGCCTATGCTGACCCCGAGGCCATCGCTGAGCGTGGCGCTGGGCAACACGGGATTAGGATGCCCTTGCTCATCGAAGAACGAGACGATCACCGCGTCGCCACTGATCCACGCCACCCCAAACTCCACGCCGCCATTGTCGGCGACCACCGGACTGGTTTGCGCGCCAGCGTCCGAATTCAAACTCTGCGGCAGTTGGCTTTCATCGCCCCATTGAATGATCGGCATGTTGCTCTCCCTCTCGCCTCAATGGGCCGACGCTGTCCCTCCTCGCGAGGCCGCGTCTTCAAACAAACTTTAATGTTGGAAGCAGGGAATAATTTCCGCCGGGGCAAGCACAGTTAATGCTCCCGCTTGGCTTGCGACCCAAGTCGAACGTGAGCGCCAAACGAACCAAATTGAGAAGACATAGAGTGCGCGCGCCCGTGCAACGCACTCCAAGCAGCGCGAACATCAGGCGCGATGCGCTATTCCAAGGAAATTAAGCGGCGATCGGCCCGTCGAGCTCGGCGAGCGCACGGCGCAGGCGGGTATTCTCTGACGACAACTGTTTGATCAAAGAGACTTGACCGGCGTCCAAATTCTCAAATTGCGACCTCCACCGATGATACGTCGCAACCGATATGCCTGCCGCTTCAATAGCGTCACGCTGACTCTTCCCGGCGCTCATGTGCGCGCGCACGCACGCAAGCTTCCCAACGATGTCATCCGCAGAGTGCCATTTCCAGCGCATCGCAACCCTCCCAAAGCGCTGGAAGGCTAAACAATCGCGACTTACACGAGCATTACGCCCAACTTAACAGGCTGTCATTTTCCTTGCGTCGGCGACAGCCCCTCATGCGGAAAGTGAAGGCTGACCTCAGTTCCCACCCCCAAGGTCGATCGGATTTCAGCGCGACCGCCGTGAAGGGTCATAATACTCTTCACAATCGCCAACCCCAGCCCAGCGCCGCCCTTGCTTGCGTCACCCCTTTGGAAGCGGTCGAACACGCGCTCCAGAAAACTCGCCTCGATGCCGCACCCCGTATCCTCCACTTTCACAACTGTCTCCGCCTGATCGCTGTGGGACGTAACCCGCACAACGCCGCCGCTCGGCGTGTGCCCGAACGCGTTGCTTATCAGATTGGCCACCGCACGTTGGAAAAGCGTCCTATCCGCGTAAAGGGAGCCCGCGCCAGCTACTTCAAGCGAAACACCTGCCTGCTCCGCCATGCCGGAGTAGAAATCCTGCAGCGTCTGAAACTCACGAGCGATCTCCAACGGCGCCAAGGTGAGGCAGCCAGGCGCATTTTCCGCACGTGCAATGAAGAGCAGCGAGTCAACAATCGACGACATGCGCTCAAGATCGCACAGCGCACCCTCCGCACCCACTCGGTATTCGTCGCCGGAACGCTCGAACCCCAACAGGACTTCCAGCTCCAATCGCATTTTCGCGATTGGCCCGCGAAGTTCGTGCGAGACGTCATCCGCGTATCGCCGCATGCGCTCGCGCGCGCCAGCAGCCTCGCTCAACATCTGCGCGTGCTGACTCTCCGCCTGCCTCAGGGTTCGCGCGAGCTGCGTCCCGTAGATGCACGCCATCACCACTATAAACCCAACGGCCACCGCGATCCACAACTCGATCCCGCGAGCCTCTTGAGTTTTGTTCAGCTGCGTTTGGAGATGTTCGGCTCGCACTTGCTCAAGCAGCAACGCCGCTGAATCTAAGCGCTCTATGAGATTGCCAAATATTCTGTCCGCGCGTGACATCGCTTCGCTGGCGCGCGTCGCCCGTCCCGCCTCCATGTGGTCGATGGTCGCCTCCGAGAATCTGTACAATTCATCGGCCATCTCTTTGACCTCATCGAGGACGACGACGATTTCTCGGTCACGGGCCGAAACAGTGACTGCGTCGTAACTCGCTGAGGCTCGGTCAAAGGCGGCGTCGAACGCTGCACGAGCCGAAACTAGCCGTTGCCGCTCCGACGCGACGTCGCGCGACCAGAATACATCGTTGGGAGGCGCATCGATCGCCTGCGCGAGCAACGTGAGACGAAGCACCTCGGCCTGACGCGCCGCAATCGTAGTGCTGTTGGTGACGCCGGCTTCGAACGCGGTTGTTGTTGTATAGCTCACAAGCAGCGCTATCGAGATCATCACGATATCGATGAACGCCATGCCAAAATAGATTAGATCGAGCCGCCTAGTTTGCGTCGGCCACAGGGCCCTAACGGAGGACATAACCGCGCCCCCGAACGGTCTGTATGAGCTTGCGTTCGAAGGGACCGTCGACCTTGGCGCGCAGGCGCCAGACATAGACGTCCACAACATTGCTGTCGCCGTCGAACGAAATGTCCCATACACGTTCGGCGATGTAGGTCCTCGACAGCACTTTGTCGGCGTGCCGCAAAAGCAGTTCCAACAACTGCAGCTCTTTGGGCGACAATTCGATTGCCTGTCCTTGACGGGTCGTCTTTGATTTTTCCATGTCGAGAGACAGATCATCGTAGCTGAGGGTTTCCGCGATCCTCTTTTCCCCGCGTCGACGCAGAACCGCGCGAACGCGAGCAGTCAATTCCGAGAAAGCGAACGGCTTGACGACGTAATCGTCGGCGCCAAGCGATAACCCCCTGACGCGATCCTCAATGGCGTCGCGCGCAGTCACCATGATTACCGGGATTCTATCGCCCTCGAGACGCAACTGGCGCAGCACATCCCAACCGTCCAAGCCCGGCAGCGAGGCATCCAGAATTAACAAGTCGCATAGGTCAGCCAGGACGCGTTCAAGGGCGCCATTGCCGTCATTTACCACGTCGACAACAAACCCCTCCTCGCGCAATCCCCGCTGAAGGGATTGCGCGACATCCGGGTCGTCTTCAGCGATCAGTATCTTCACGTCGGGCCCCAAGGCACTCTGTAGGCCGCATCGACGTCAGACTAGCGCACTAGCACCGGGCGCGAGTTACTCGCCTCTACGGGGACGGAGATCATTGGCGACCGCCGCGATAGCGATGTCGGCCTATCGATTTGACGCCTTCCCTAGGCGCCAGCCCAGCATGCAAACTAAGAATTCCTCGAACGCCTCCGCCTAGTCGCCGCGAAACCCCGAATTCGCCGGTGAACGCACAAGCCTTCGCATTCGCGCGCGCCTACTGCCCGCGAATCTCTCCCCACCCGTAGATTGGGTCCCTTCCCGGCTCGCCTCGATCAATTGCGCTGCTACGCAGCTCCTCGAATACACGCCGCGCTTCGTCGACAGACGGCTCATGCAGGGAGAGCGCGAAGCGAGCAGCGACGAACGGCGCAGCAAACGACGTGCCCGTGACGCTCACGGCGTCGCCTTGCGCTTCAACAGGAACGCGCACGCCCAAGGCGGCAAAATCAACATAGTCGCCACGGTTGGCGCGCAGATACGCATGCCCGTTCGAATCCACGGCGGTGACCGCAATGACTCCATTGTAAGCGCCCGGGTATGCGGGTTGCGCCAGAGGGCCCCCGTTACCCGCTGCGGCGACGATGACATGCCCTTGCCGCGCAGCTTCGCTCACCACGGCTTCCACGATTGGATTGCTCGGCCCTTCTATGCTGATGTTGATCACCGGTACGTTCGTTTCGATCATCCAGCGCACCGCCGTAACGATGGCGCTCGCGGACGCATAAGGCTCCCCGGAACCGCTTGGACCGAAAACGTCCGCGACCTGCACCCGCGCCCCTGAAGCCGAAATGATTGAGACGACTGCAGACCCATGTTGCCTCGGAGCATAACCCGCAGTGCCAAAAGCTCTCGCCGCCACCAACGGATGAGAACCATCTGGCGCCTCGGCGCCCGTGTCGATCACGCCAACGAGCGCATCGGCAACGATTGCTTCTGGCCGAGCGACGCGGCGACGCGTGCCTCGCGCATTTACCTGTGAACTCCGGTACGCATCATTTATAGTGACTAGGGCGTTTGGCGCGGCAGTACGCAACTCGGCAACCGCTAGCGGAACCGATCGAGACCTCGGCGTGAGCAGACGCGCAAGGCGGCGACCATCGGGTCCCGCCGCTACAAGCGAAATAATCTGGTAGCCGAGCGATTCCGCTGCTTCGATCTCGGGTAGACTGCCGAGCAAGAGCACTTCGCGTGAGACGTACTCCCGCCCGTCCGCATCGCGGGCCACTTCCATCGGGTCGTTCAGATGACTTTGAACCGTGTCGTCCCCGGCAACATCTTCTTCTTCGACATCATCGGCCCCATGCCCGCCGTGGCCGCCGCCTTGCTCGTCCGTCTCAGACTCCGGCGACTCTGCCTCAGCAGGCTCCTCCGCCTCGCCAGCCTCTACCTCCGGAGCTTCAGTTTCAGGGACCTCCACATCTGGGACCTCCACATCTGGGACCTCCACGTCTGGGGCCTCGTCTGGCGGGTCGGGGATGTCGACGTCGTCTAGACCCGCACTGAAGAAGGCGTTGCCGTTGCGCGGCGTCCCCCAAACCGCCGCCCCTGCAAGCGCCACAATTATCAATTTGGTCAGATGTCGCATCGCAGGTTCCCCATCTGGGCTGAACGCTAGCATTTCGCGGCCACGCTTGGAATAACCAGCGTACACCAAGGTAGTCGAAGCATAACGATGTCGCCTTCGGAGAGAGCGTTTCGCGAAGAACTCGTCGGGTTGCTTCCTAGGCTGCGCCGGTTCGCGACCGCGCTCAGCCGCTCGGCGGATGTTGCTGAGGACGTGCTACAGACGGCTCTGGAGCGCGGACTGCGAAGCGCGCACACCTATGACCGGGGGCGACGACTAGACAGTTGGATGTTCAAGATAGTCCAGAACACTTGGTTGGATAAGCGATACGATGCCGCGCGCCACAGTCACGCCTCCATCATGGAAGCCGTCAATGTGGCGGTGGACGAACGGGGTTCGCTGGAAATCCGGGACGAGTTGTCGAAGGCGCTTAGCGCGTTTTCAGTTTTGCCAGAGGAACAAAGAGCGGTGTTGACGTTGGTTGTAATCGAAGAGCTTTCGTACAAGGAGGCGGCAGAAGCGCTCGGCGTGCCAATCGGCACGATCATGAGCAGACTCGCGCGTGGGCGCGCGTCTGTCGCCGCAGCCGTCAGAGGCGACAGCGTCATTACGCATGTTGATGGGGCGAACCATGAATGACGAGAAGATCGGCGCTTACCTCGACGGAGAACTCGACGAGGCTCAGCAACGTGACGCCCTCACCGAATTAGGCGCGAACCCGGGCGCGGCCATACGCCTTGCGGATATTGCGCGCGCAGACAAAGCGCTCCGCATTGGCTTGGCGGCGCCCAGCACTCCGCACGACGCGGCGCTTGCGCTGAAATTGAGAAATGGAACGCAGTTTGGATCTAAGCGCACACAGCGCCCTTGGGCGGCGGCGGCGGCCTTGGCCGCAGCATGCGTGCTCGGCGCTTTCCTAGGTGCCGCCTTGCAAGGCGGCGCCCAATTGCCAGGCGTCCACAGTGTTTCCCCCGAACTCGCAGCCGCACTTGAGACTCTGCCCAGCGGAGACACCCGCGCAATTGCCGGTGGCTCGGTGACGTTGGCGCAATCGATCGAAACAGCCTCGGGCTATTGTCGTCAATTTCAACTTTCAGACCGCAACGGAGCGTCGGACGCGCTCGCCTGTCGGGAGGGCGGCCAGTGGACAATAGCTCTGCTCGCACCCGCCCACAGCGAGGCCGGCGCTGGATTTTCCACTGCTGGCGCACAAGAGACGGCGTTGGACGCGACCTTGGAGGCATTGGGCTCGCCAGCGTTCGTCGATCCCGCCGAAGAAGCGGAGCTGATCGACCGTGGCTGGCGCGCACAAGAGATGACGCGATGAGTGCGCGAATATTCACGTTGGCGGCCTGCGCCTTTGCCTTGACGGGGCCCGCCAACGCCGACGCGGGTTTCAGCGTCGCGAGCGGCGTTGACTATTCCTCAGGGGACTATGGCGGTACGACCGAAACCGAAGTTGTTTCGATTCCGCTTGTGATGCGGGTCGTGAGCGGCGCATGGGAGCTTCGCGCTTCAAGCGCGTATATGGAGATAACGGGCCCAGCCGACGTCGCGGATTCTGACGGCGGCGCAGGCGGCGGCGGCGTTTCGCGCACGGACACGGCGCGCGGGCTTGGCGACACCAATCTCGCCGTGAGTTACACTGTTCGCGAGATTGGCGGCTCGAACTATTACTTCGAGGGAACCGGCCGCGTTCGACTCCCTACCGGCGATGCAGAAAAAGGCCTCGGCGTCGGTGAAACCGACTACGGCCTGAGCGGCGAACTTGGCCTGAATCGTCGCGATGGCGGCGGTTCCATCGAGCTAACGCGGCGGTTCCTAGCAGACCATGGAAGCGTACAGCGTGAAGACGGCTGGCAAGCAAATGCCAGCGTTTGGATTCGGCCCAGCGAAAGTTCGCAAACCGGCATTTTTGGCTATTGGCGCGAATCCTCAACCGCTGGCGGCGGCGATCCAGCCCAACTCGGCGGCTATTTCAGTTACCGGATTACGCCAAACTTGCGTGTCAATTTGAGTGCGTCTGGCGGACTATCGGACGCCAGTCCCGATTTTGCCACCGGTTTGCGCCTTACCTGGAGAACCCGGGAACATGACTGATTGGCCATGGGGGAATTTGGACGCTCCCGCAGCGTATTCCTGACGCCGACTTTGTCGTGTCATGATCTGGCACGTAGGTGCTCGAGAGCAGATCCGAAGAGTCCGCCCTGCGGACTTGGGCGCAGCAAAGTCGGCGCACTGTCCAAGCCTTGGAATAAAGTCCGACAGTGCGGGTAGATCATCTAGGTGCGACACTGGCGAAGCCGCCGCGCCGCAATGAGGTACATGAATGGACGGTATAACCGCTCTGGCGGGCAGAGATGTGGGGACGCTGCCGCTTACAAGAGAGGAAGATCTCGACCGCAATGGGTCTGTCGCGATGCGACACCGCGTTGCGCAGGCCAAGTGCTCCTTCGTTTGCAGACACGTCGACTTAAGTGGCGTCTTCGGCCTCAGTCGATTGGTGGCCCCGAAGTCCGGGGACATCTTGCTCGCGACGATTGCCGAACTTGGGCACCATGGCCGACTAGAGTCCCCACATGGGCGGCGCGCGCAGCTCTATCCCGGGGATGAGATATTGGTCGCCTACGGCGCACGCTACGCGCCCGACCAGTTTGAGGCGGTGGTTCCCGACACGGTGGGCCCGTGCGAACTGGTGGCGGGCGGCGGTGTCGCCGCGCGAACGATCGCACGACACGCGAGCGTCAAGAAGGCGACAAGCATAAACCCTATTGGCGTGCTTACGGACGTTTCAGGACGAGCGCTCAACCTGCGGCGGTTCACAACCCCTGTTGCGCCAAAAGCATCGTCGATCGAGCCCCAAACGGTTGCGGTCGTCGGTACATCAATGAACGCCGGCAAAACGACATCGGCGGCAAATCTCATTCGCGGCCTCACAGCCGGAGAACTCCGCGTTGGCGCCTGCAAGATAACCGGCACCGGTTCTGGCGGCGACCTTTGGTCCATGCGCGACGCGGGTGCTGCGGTGGCGCTGGACTTCACCGACGTCGGTTACGCCACCACAGCCGGCGCCGATCTTGCGGAGTTGGAAACGGCTGCGCATTCATTGCTGGATCGCGTCGCTGCCCACGGCGTCGAAATTGTTGTCGTAGAAATCGCAGATGGTCTTCTCCAGCGAGAAACCGCAGCATTGCTTTCCTCCGGGTCATTCACGCAACGCCTAGATGCGATTATCCTCGCGGCGGCCGATTCAATGGGCGCATTGATGGGTGCTTCGTGGCTGCAGGCGCGACACCTGCCACTGCGCGCAGTCACCGGGCTGCTGACGTCGTCACCACTCGCGACCAAGGAGGCGCAAGCGCACATCGACGTCGAAGTCGTGCACACCAGGTCGCTGCTCAATTCGTTGGATGCAGCAAAGATATGTCACCGCGTGGCTCGCTCCCCGCTCGGCGTCGTCTCATGATCAAACTGGCGCAAGATCGTCTTGTGCTATTTGCTGGGCTCATTCTGGTGAGTCTTGGACTTGCGGCGCTGGCCGCCGGCTTGGCTCTTTGCGTTCAATTGAGCGTTGACTCGCTGGTAGGGGGCGAATCTCTCTCGCAGAGCGCGCCTATGCTTGCGCTGCTCTTTGGCGCCATCGCCGGCGGCGGCGCGATCCTCGAGGTTTTTCGCGCATGGGCCGCGGAACGGCTCGGCCTAAGTTATGTCGCAGACGTTAGAGCCGAACTGTTCGAGCGTCTCCTGCGCGCATCGCAAACCGTGCTGGCGCAGCGCGGCCAAGGCGGGCTCTTGTTGCCCTTCGTCGGCGATCTCACAGCGCTGAAGAAATGGGTTAGCGATGGGCTTGTGCGTCTGATCTCCGCAACCACCAGCGGCACACTGTTGTTGGGGGTGCTGGCGTACCAAAGCGCTCCCCTTGGCATCGTTGCCGCATGCATAGTAGCGACGTCGGCATTTGTAGTTTTCCTGCTTTCCAAACCGCTGAACGTAGCTATCAAGGAAACCCGGCAGAGGCGAGGAGCCGTCGCGGGATTTGTCTCGCGCAGCATACGCGCTGCGGGCGCCATTCAAGCGTTTCACCGCATTGGCAGAGAATTGAAGCGCCTCGATCGGCGCAATGCCGCCTTGGTGCGCGCGGGATTGGAATTGGCGCTGATTTCCGGTGCGACGACTGCGGTTATTCATGTCGCGTCATTGTCTTTGGTTGTCGCGGCGCTCGGAGTGGGCGCTCTTGAGATGCGAGCTGGCGCACTCAGCATTGGCGGGGTCGTGGCGGCGATTTCGGTAAGCGGACTTCTGGCGGCCTCAATCCGAGATCTTGGCGTAGCCTTCGAGTTGTGGCGCCGCGCGGCCGTCTCCTACGCCAAAATCCGCTCTGCGCTCGAAACTGAACTGGCAATAGACCCCCCCCGCGCGCGACTCTCTCCAAGGAGGTCCGTCGACCACGTCATTTCCTTACGCGATGTTGGCGTCCAGGGCCTGTTTGAGAGCGCAAGCGCCGATGTTCGGCGGGGTGAGATCATCAACATCGTCGGCGCAAGCGGCGCCGGCAAGTCGACTTTGCTCGCGATTGCAGCGCGCCTAAGGGAACCTGATCGGGGGCGGGTGCGCATTTGCGGCAGGGATGCGCGCGATCTCGAACCAGCGACTGTCCGTGGCCTTATTGGTTATGCAGGCGCTTTTGCCCCTCTCTTGGTGGGATCGCTGTCGATGAATCTCAGCTACCGCGTGCCGGGCGCAACCGCTCAAGACATCGCGGACATCGTCGGCGCCTGCAATGTTGGACCGCTGCTCGCGCGTTTGCCTGACGGGGTCGGATTCCGGCTGAGTGAAGGGGCGCCGGAACTTTCTGCTGGAGAGCGCCAGCGCGTGCAAATTGCGCGCGCAATGCTCGGTCGCCCCTTGATGTTGATCCTCGACGAAGTCGACACGCATTTGGATGACGCCAGCGCGACGCGTATTGCCGGATTTCTAACTCACTATCCTGGCGCAGTGCTGATGGCCGCGACGTCTCCGGTGTGGGTGAAGCTCGCCACCGCGACATGGCGCATCAATGACCACAAACTTGAGTTTGGCCACGACACCGGCGCGCGATTTGAGGTTATCGACGGGGGCGCATCCATGAATGGACGGGACAAGAACCTATGACGCCCCACCGCGCGACATTCAGCGAGGAAACTTTGCTTCCAAGAAAGGTCGCCTTCTACGAGCTGCCTGGCCCTGTTGCGCGCCGATTCTTCTTCTATCGGTCCAAGAACGAGACCCCGGGCGCGCCCCTCGTCGTTTCGGTTCATGGCATCGCCCGCAATGCCGCGGCGCACGTCTACAGGCTGATCGATGAAGCCGAGCGCTATGGCCTCAACGTGATCGCGCCCCTCTTCGAAAAGGAGCAGTACGGGCAGTACCAGCAACTCTTTGATGCCCGCACACGAACGCGCGCAAACATCGCCTTGATCGACATTTTGAACGCAGCCGCGCGCTTGTCGAAGGCGCACGCAGATCAAGTCCTCATGCTGGGATTTTCGGGCGGAGCGCAATTCACCCATAGGTTCGTGCTTGCCCACCCGAGTCGCGTGATCAGCGCAGCCCACGTAAGCGCGGGCTGGTACACCTTCCCCTATAAAGCCAGGCGATACCCATACGGCGTGGGCTGTTCAGCAGGCCCCATCGACCTCAATCTCGACGCCGCTCTTTCCGTTCCCCAGCATGTCTTCGTGGGGGAACTGGATTGCGAACGCGACGGTTCTTTTCGCCAATCGCCGCGTCTAGACCAACTGCAAGGCGCGACGCGAGTGGCGAGGGCCAAAGCCTGGGTCGCGGCGATGACCGAGGCCGCGCAAGCGTCTGATCGGGGTGTCGCGCCGACGTTACAGACCCTTCCTGGTGTTGGGCATAGTTTTTCCGATGCGGTGGAAATAGCTTCTTTACCACGACGTGTTTTCGATCACTTCGCCAAGGACGCCGGTTTGACGGCAGTTGAGTAGGAGCAGCAAATGTCGAATTCCATGCGAGAAGCACTTGGCGCGGCGATCTTGTGTTGGACGTTCTGCGGCCTCGGAGCGACCGCGGCTTACGCCGATAACGGTCTCGATGCCGGCAGACAGGGACTAAGCTACGAAACCGAAAACTTCGAGGTAAACCTTGGCGGTCGTCTGCATTTGGATGCAGCGCAGATCGACGACACGGGCACGGATATCGATGACGAGGAAGTGCGCCGCGCGCGCCTCGAACTCAGCATGCGGTTCTTTGATGATTGGCGCCTGCGCGTCGACCGTGAGTTCGCCAATGGCGGCGGCTGGCGCAACGTTTGGCTCAGCTACGACGTCAATGACGACCTGACCATCAAGGCCGGCAACTTCATCGCGCCGTTCAGCATGGAGGACGTTGGCAGTTCCAACGAGACCATGTTTATGGAGCGGTCGCTGGTGCAAGCGCTCGCCCCCGGCTTTGGCATGGGCCTAGGCGCCAGTTACGAGGGGCGTCACTTCGGGCTTTCGGGCGGATACTTCACCGACGCCCTCGACGATGAAGACAACAACCCCGCTGAGAAAGGCGATGGCGTTGCCGTCCGCGCCACGTGGAGTCCCATCGAAAGACGCGAAAACACGATCCATTTCGGCGTCGGTTTTGATCGCCGCGAGTTTGGCGCGACCGACACGCGCATCATCAGTTCGGGCCCCGAAGCATCCCTGGCGCCACCCATCGTCACGAGCGGCGTCCTGGCCAACCTAGACACTTCGACCGGCTACAACCTGGAAGCCGCCTACTCGGTCGGTCCGCTGTTGCTGCAAGGGCAGTATGTGTCTTCGACTTATGAACGCAGCGTCGGCGGCGATGTGACCGCCAACGGATTCTACGCTCAAGCTGGCTGGGTTCTTACCGGCGAGCGACATCGCTATGGCGACGCCGCAGGCGTTTTCACTGGGCCAAGGCCGCGGAGCGACTGGGGCGCGTTGGAACTTGCGGCCCGAGTCAGCTCTCTGGACCTCAGTGAAGCGGGAGCCGGCGCAAGCGGGCAAGCCGACGACTACACCTTCGGCGTCAACTGGTACCTCGGCCAGAATTTCCGCCTCATGGGCAACTTCGTGCATTCGGAAGTTGACGCTGTGAACCCCTTGCTCGACCGCGACGTGGACGTGGTTCAAGCGCGCGCGCAATTGGACTTCTAAACCGGAAACAGGCCGCCTAACCAGATGCCGAAGCGCGGGCGGGCGCCATCCAAGGCGCTCGCCTGAGCTAGTGAAGAGCCCTCGACCAGGCGCGATAACGTTGAGCAGCGCGTCAGCGACCGTGGCGATCCGTGGCGGATGGGGTGTCCGCCTAACTCAGTGTTTGCAGGCGTTCGCACAAGTTCGTTTGTGTCCACACAACGTATTGTATTGCAATAATATTTCCTCCCAATTGACCGTGTACTTCCGTTGACGCTCGCCTGCAGCGCCTGCACAAACGTGGGTAGAAAGGTGGGTAGAGAGCGCCGTTGCTGAAGCGTCGCCAAGCATAGATGACCGGCATTCATCGCCTCACTGCGCGCGGCATCGCCGCCGCCAAGAGCCCGGGCTTCTACGCCGATGGCGACGGCCTTTACCTGCAAGTGACGATGGGCGCGCTTGGCACGGTGAAGCGCTCTTGGCTGGTGCGCTACACGCTCAATGGGCGGCGCCGCGAAATGGGTCTAGGCCCGGTATCGCTGGTCAGCTTGTCGGAAGCGCGCGATGCAGCGCACGATGTCCGCAAGCGGGTGCGTGCGGGCGAGGATCCCATCGAGGCCCGAAGGGCCGAACGCGCCAAGGCATTGGCTGCGAGCGCCAAGGCGATGAGTTTTCAGGATTGCGCCAACGCCTACATCGACGCCCACAAGAGTGGTTGGAAGAACGCCAAGCACAGCGAGCAGTGGCGAGCGACGCTGGAGGCCTACGCCTATCCGGTGTTCGGAGCGCGGCCAGTGAGCGACGTTGACGCCGCCCAGGTCATGCGCGTGCTCGATCCGATCTGGACAGAGAAGAACGAAACCGCACGTCGCGTCCGCGGGCGCATCGAAAGCATCCTTGACTGGGCTCAGGTGCGCGGACTGCGCAAGGGCGAGAACCCCGCGCGTTGGAAAGGACACCTCGAAAAGGCTTTACCTACAATCAAGAAGTCGCTCAGGGTCAAACATCACCCGGCGCTGCCGTTTGCGCAGATGCCGGCGTTCATGGCCAAGCTCTCGCAGACGCCTGGCGTCTCGGCGCAAGCGCTGGGATTCTGCGTGCTCACCGCCACCCGCACCAATGAGACCTTAGGAGCGCGATGGAGCGAGTTCGACCTGACCGCCAAGGTGTGGACCATTCCAGCCGCGCGGATTAAAGCGGCTCGCGAGCACCGCGTGCCGCTCAGCGAGGCCGCGCTTGCGATCCTCAGACAGCGCGGCGTCCCGGCCCGATCGAACGACCACGTGTTTTCCGGGATGCGCGCTGACAGCGCGCTCTCCAACACGGCGTTGCTGATGACGTTGAAGCGCATTGGCTATGACGCGGTGACGACGCACGGCTTTCGTTCGAGCTTCCGCGACTGGGCAGCTGAAGGCACCGACTTTCCCAGCGAGGTCGCCGAAGCGGCGCTCGCGCACACGATCGGCAACCAGGTTGAGGCGGCCTACCGGCGCGGTGATCTTTTCGACAAACGCCGCCAAATGATGGAAGCCTGGGCCCGCCATTGTGCGCCGATGCTGGTCGCGGCGCGGAACCCCTGAGCGGCAGATTAAGAGCGTTTGCCTGACAGTTTCGCGTTTGAGGCGCCTGGCGAGAAATCGCCGACTGCAGTCATTCGACCGACAATCGTATGATTGGACTAGTTCCCTCCCTCTTGAATGCCAGCCTCGCGCATCAGCTCACCAAGCGTCCGGCCGTCAACCCGGCAAATTGCGTGCGTCCTATCAAATGAGTGGGTTCGCCCGTTCCGGGCGCTGCGCGTGACAACGCATCGTGCTTGCCGGCCAAGCGCGATCCGCTGTAGAGCAGCGCGCGCTTCTGGTCCGCCTGGCTCACGAATCTCCGGCGCATTGAAATCCATTAGACGGACCTCAATCCAGGAGGCGCCGCCGCCCTCAGCGGGTCCAATGCACAAGCTGTCGCCGTCGCCAACATAGCGGACCACACCGGCGAACTCAGCGCCTGCCTGCGTCGGCAACTGCGCCTCGCACGGATCAGCGGCGGCATCGCGGGGCCAAAAAACAAGCGCCACCGCAATAAGCACGACTACACCAGGCAGAGCTTTCGCAAACCCTTCCCGAGAACCGTGACACTCCGTAGCGAAATCCTGCACACTCATTTCAACGCTCCGCCAACACTCTGAAACGCTCCCCGCAACGGGTCTGACGCTGACCCGCATCCCACGCGCATTGTTGCTCTATCAGCGCTGGCTGCCGGGTGGGCGCACGCCCGCGTTAGCGGCTATCCAGGAAGCCAGCGCCCAGCGCCAAGATCAGCGCCACAATGAGGAAAACGATGGTCGAGGCCAGCACAAGTTCTGAAACGCGCGCCTCCGCCTGCTCGTCAGCCCCAGCCTGTTTGATGATGATCGAAGCAAACGAACTCACCGGCGACAAAAGCAGGAGGAGCGTGGCGAGACCGTAGGGCGAGGTCGCAAATGCGAGCGGCGAGGAGAAGCCTAGGAGCGCCGCGCCCGCCACTGCGGCGAGACTGGCGAGGCCGACACGGAGCAATGCAAGCATGACAGCATGTGGAAACTCATGCCTAACAGCGCTGAGCGAAGGCAGCGTCGCGAAGACATAGAGCCAAGCCAGATAGAGGACCAGCACCGAACGGATATCGGCTGTCTCGGTTCCGATCTGACGCACCACGGCGGTTACCCATGATTGTTCGCCGAAGGCATTCACGGCGAGGTAAGTCACCACCGCTGCGAAAATCGGCACGAGGTCCCAGCGCGCTTGATACAAGTTTGTGGAGATTAATTCCGGGACGGGTACTCCATCAGCGCTCTTTCCTCGCGCCAACAAGCTCATGAGGAACGGAAGCGCCGCCAGGAGCGCCAGGAAGTTACCTAGGTCGATAGCGAGAAAGGCTGCGGTCGTTCTCTCGATCTGCGGTCCAGCCGTGGGGCCGGTGAACACGAGTCCGCTGAGCAGTAGCAGGACGGCGAGGCCCCTATTGCCTCCGCCCATGGACGCCGCTGCCCCGGCGTTCCAGACAGCGTGCTTGCTCGCCACTGAGTAGATAGCGAAGAAGAAGAAGAACAAGACCACCGTCAGCGCAAAGCCCAACCCGAACAAGATCGCGAACGCCTGCGCGCCAGTGTGCTGTTGCACAAGCGTCAATACCGCTGTCGCGGGCAGCAACACGCGCAGCACCATGATCTGGGCGCCAGAGCGAATGGCCGCCCTCACCGCCGTCCAAGACTCAGCGGAGCTTGCGGTCAGTCGCATCGCATGGACGGTGAACCAGGCAAGCCCCACGCCCACAACGACGCGGGTCACTTGGGCCAACAAGGCTTGCTGCTGAGGGTCCAGCAGCTGCGTTTCCGGGTTCATGATCTACTCCCCAACCGCTCGCATCTAGGGCCAACAGCTCGCGCTGATCAAGCATCAAGCGGGAGTGGAGGAAGGCGTACGCTCTCGCAGCGTGGGGGACAGACAACCTTTGAGCGGCTACTCTCCCGCGCGCTCGTCGAACGGAGCAAAGGCGATGGACAACTGGTACTATGACGAGGCGGAAGTAGCCCGACGCGTAGCTTTGGGCGATCATCGAGCACTGATTGGCGGCATGTGGGACGAAATCGGCGAACTTCAGTTTCGATGGCTCGTCGCGCAGGGCATGGCCCCTCACCATAAACTGCTCGATCTTGGATGCGGTTGCGGCCGCCTTGCGGTGAAAGCCGTTCCTTACTTGGACGCCCACAACTATTTTGGAATCGACATATCACCTTCGCTTCTGGCGGCGGCGCGATCAGAGATCGAGGCGGCCGGCGTCCTCCAAAAACTTTCACAAGACGCCTTGCGCGCGACGGCGCACTTTGACCCATCGCCCGCCATGCCGGCGGTCGATTTCATTATGGCCCTTTCGCTTTTTACACATTTGACGCTGCAGAGGTTGCCGACCGCGCTCCGCACCATTCGTGCGCACATGGCGCCCGGCGCACGTTTCTATGCGACGTTCTTCACCGCGCCGGAGGGCACGGCGCAAATGCTCCATCCCATTGGGGGCGTCACCACTTATGCCGAACATGATCCCTACCACTTCGCACCTGATCACATCTTGAGTTGCGTGCGGAGCGTGGGCTGGAAGGCGAGGTTCATCGGCGATTGGAATCATCCGCGCGACCAACAGATGTTCGAGTTCACCGAATAACGCGGCTCGCGACGAGGTGCGTGGAGGGACAGCCCAGCACAGCTACGCCTTTCCGCGAGTGGCTAAGTACACCCAGAGCCGCCGACGAGGCCCTGTCCGCATGAATGACCCGCATTCGCCGATTGCAGACATTGACCCAACCCGCCAAGACTTCCAGCCAATGAAGCCGCAGAACGCCTTCGACCGCATCGCCGCCGACCTTGTTGGGATGAAGGTTGGCCATCTTTGGAGAGGATATGGCTCGGCCATCTTCCTCGAATTCGGGTCGCTCTCTGCTGGAAGGATTCGGCGCGATGGCTCGCCCGGCAATCCGAAGGGTGATCTTACAATCAGAATCGAGTGGAGCTGGCGCATCGAGAACGCGGAATCAATTATCTGCGGAAGTTGGAGCGAAGAGGAGCTGTGGGAGCCCGCCTTTGAACTGGTAAGGAATTCCAGCGTAACCAGCCTTTCGACATTCGGGCGCATCCCTGAAATTGATCTCGCGTTCGCCAACGAACTTCACTTGGTCTCATTCATGACCGCTGAGGGACAGCCCGAATGGTCGCTGGCCGACCGACGCTCAACGCCGCACACCTGGCTGACTGTGCGCAAAGGCATTTTGTTCGAAAGCGATGGAACCGTTCCGCGCGACTGAATGTCTGGTCAGGGCCAAGGTAAGCCAAGGCGGCCAAAACGGCGACTGGCCAAGTCGCTCAATTCGTGACGCTCGCGTCAGCGTCGGGTGACTGGCCCAATCTCATCGAAGTTGGTCGATGGTGATTCTTGGGCCTGCAATTGATCGGTCGTGACACAGTGAGCGCGGCGTCGAAGTCCACAGGCCGCCGCCGCGCTCAGGCGCAAAACGCCCCACATTGCGGAGGTTCATTCTGCAGCCGAGAGAAAGCCCCCCAACCGGGCCGTCCTTGAAGGCGCTAGTGAGGCGCCCAATTGACATCTTGTAACGCAGCAGCTCCTGCAGCATGTTCATCGCCGGAAGCTAATGGCCAAGGAGCTGCAAAGGGCGCTGGACTTCATCGAGGCTGCTGAGGCGGCGCCGACGGCATACGCACTCAGAGAAGTAATTTCCAAGACCCTCGCCCAGTTCGGCATACCGCACTACACGGTCGGCGCCATGCTCAAGCGTGAGCCCGAGGGATCGCCGGAGTTCTCCACCCTCATCCGCGGGGTCAGCACGGCATGGTCTGAGCATTACTGGGATCGGCGCTATTTCAATTGCGATGCGGCGGTGCACCTGGGCATGCAGCGGGCGAGCCCATTTTTCTGGGACGAACTAGAGGCACAGCGATTGCCACAATCGAGTGCGCGTCTGTTCGCTGAGATTCGCGACGCCATGAACATCAAGGGGGGTATGGTCGTGCCAGTCCACGACGAAGGCGGCTTCTCAGGAATTGTCGCCCTGCACTATCTGGACAACACCCTCTCTGCGAAAGCAGCCCAAGCGCTAAAACTCATCAGCATCTACGCCATCGAACGCGCTAAGGAACTTCACTCCGTAGCCCTTGACCCGGTTCCGAGCCCCCAACCCTGCCCGCTTTCAATCCGCCAGCGCGAAATCCTAGCCTACGCCGCGATGGGAAAGTCGGAAAGCGACACCGGCGAAATTCTATGCATCGCGGCCACCACCGTGCGCGAGCACATCGGCAAGGTGCGAGAAACGCTTGGCGTGCGCACAAAGACTCAGGCGGTGGCCCACGCGGTGCGAAAGGGCTGGGTCCTCCCTTAAGTCAACCCTATTGTTATCGGGTCGCGAGCGGTCGAGCCATTACCCATCATTTGGTCTCCTAAAAGCGGAGACACGTCATGATGGTCCACCTCGTCACGCCGGAACATCGATGCCTCTACCATGACCAGCTTGAACATATGCACAAGCTGCGATGGGCCATCTACGTGGAAGAACGTGGTTGGCGAGCATTGCGCGAAAAACAGGCCATCCCGGGCTATGAACGCGATGAGTATGACGACGAGCGCGCACACTACCTGCTCGCCATCGATGACGACGGCGCCCTGCTTGGGGCCATGCGCGTGCGTCCAGCGGATGACCGTTCGCTGCTCGCCGATCAATTTGCGCATCTCGTCGATAGAGATTTTAGGCGAGAGTTCGACGCGTCGGTATGGGAGCTGACAAGGCTGCTCCGCGCACCCCAAAACCGCTCGCGCGACGGTCATGTTCGCTTTGCCATGAATTGCGGCTTGATCGAATTCTGCTTGACGCGCGACGTGACTCATTTGGTGGCGACTGCAGAGACGTTTTTGTTGCCGATGACCCGCAAGGCCTGGGGGCCGAAGGTTCGCCCAATCGGCCTGCCCCAGCCCTACGCGGAAGGGGATGTTATCGCGCTGGAACTCACGCCTGATGTGGACGCGCTTGCCGCCATGCGCATCGCGGGCAGCATAACCTCGAGCCAGCTCTACGAGCATCCCAAGCCTTGGCAAGCGCTCGACCCCGATCCCGTGCCTGCAGCGCATCTATTCGCGGCGCTGCGCGCTTCGCCCAACCTTCGTCGTCAAGCGCTGGCGACGGCGTCGAGCATGGAGGCGGCGTGATGTTTGACTCTTTGGCGCCTAAGCTGCCTATGATCGATCGCGATCATGACATCCACCAAGCTGTGCAGCTATTGGCTCAGCACGGCGTTCTGGTGGTGACGAACGCGGCCGACGCCAGTTCGCTCGCGGAAACCGCGGCACAACTCGCTCCTTGGTTTGAGCAGGCGTTCGAGGGCACCGGTCCGTTCTTTGGGCGCGCCACAAAGCGCTTTAGCGGCGTCTTCGCAAAAGCGCCGGCCACCGCTGCCTTGGCCTGCGAGCCGTTTGTGCTTTCGATCGTTGAGGCGACATTGAAGGGGAGCGACCTCGCGCCACGCTGCGATGCAATCCAGCTCAATCTCACTCAAGCGATTGGCATCCTGCCCGGCGAGCGCGCGCAGGTGCTCCATCGCGATGAAGTCATGTTTCCGTTCGCACACGACTACGAGATCATGGTCAACGTCATGTGGGCGCTCGATCCATGGCGTGAAAGCAACGGCGCTACGCGCTTCGCACCCGGAAGCATGGCATGGCCGCGCACGCGACTTGCCCAATCGCATGAAGTCGTGGCGGCACACGCGCCAGCCGGGGCCGCAATCATTTGGCTCGGATCGACCATTCATGGCGGCGGCGCCAACCGTTCGGAACGCATCCGGCGCGGTCTGGCGTTCAGCTATTCTCTGGGTTGGCTCGCGCAGTCAGAGCGTCTTCTGTTGTCGACGCCGCCTCATGTTGCGCGCACGCTGCCGGAACGCGTGCAACGCCTAATTGGCTACCAGCTGCAACGACCCAACCTTGGCTGGGTGGAAGAGCGAGATCCCATCGATTGGCTTCACGGGATCGTAGGAGACCTAGCCCCCGCTGACGACAATCTGACGCCCGCCCAAGAGGCACTCATTCGCTGGCAAATGGCGGAGGCCGCAGCATGACCGCCCAACGCGCAACACCTCTAAACGAGTTGTGCCTGTCAATCGAAGAGGAGCTGGTCGCAGCGGCGCACGCTCGCGATGTGGGGAAGATCGATGAGTTGCTTGATCTGTTGCGCCTTCTGGGCGCCTACGAAGAACTAGAAAGCGCCATCGTCGCCTCGATCAGAGCCGGGGATAATGAGCGGACATTGGCGGCAAGGCGGAAACTCCTGAGCTTACCCCACACGTTTGACCTGGGGCCGCCTCAATAGCCTCCATCAAGCATCGTCTCGCATGGCCCGGACAAGATCAATGACACGGCGCCTAACCTTGGGACTCTTGATGCCGACAAAGTGTCTGAACAGCTCCTCAGCGCCGGGCGTCAGCATCAAAAGTGCAGAATCATTGTCGCCAGCGACACCAAGGCCCTGCAAGAAGCTCGCTGGCGTCGCCCTAAGCGCTGTGGCGATGTCGAGTAGCCGACTGGCAGGGATCCTGTTGATCCCCTTCTCGTATTTCTGAACCTGCTGGAAGGTGATGCCCAACTCTTCCGCCAGTCTCGCTTGACTCGTGCCGATTTCGAGGCGTCTCGTTCGCATGCGCGCCCCGAGCTTGCGGTCAATCACATTGGCCGAACGTTCAGCGCTCAACACCACCCCCAGCATACGTCCCGACCACTTTGTGCGACAGCCGTTCGCATCGCAAGGTAAGGACTGCGGTTTCTTCTCCGTCGGCCAAGGGTTACCCATCGGGGTCACATCACGCTTCGCGAAACATTATGGAGCAGCCGCTGCCATGCGCACGCCGGAGCGGCTGTCGGCGAACTATCCTACCCGCGCCCCGCTCTACGCCTCGGAGAACACGCAGATTTTTCGACGCCTTCATCAACTCTATCCAACACAACGCCCGTCGCCCTAATATCGGGAACCGGAGGAAATCGAAATGAACGCGCCCGAGGATAACGGAGAAAACACTGAGACGCTTTTGGTGTTGGTAGCAGTTTGCAAAGCCGTGCGCCTAGCGATGGAGACGCACGGGATCGACTGGACGATTGGGTTGCTGAGCGCGGCGGTCAAAGCTCTCCAGAGCGACACAGCGCAGCGGCATGATTGTTAGAGTTGCGTTCAATGTTGCTCGACCCCATCGACCTCGACTCCAGCGGTTCGCCGATTCCTGCCGCTTGGCGGCGAGGCGCCGCGCCTGCTGCCAGCAGGTATCAGTTCGCGACCGTCACCTCTGGGCCAGCCCCAAGCGGGCTAGCCACATTTTGCGGCGGGCTTACTTGCTCAATACCAGCCCCTGAAAGTGGGGTATTCTTTAGGTCCCCGCCCACATAGTGCGGGCGGGTGAGCAGAAGGCTCGCACTCATGACCCTCGAAATGATCCCGGAAATGCCCGTCCGCTCAGGCGGACGGCCACGGCGTCTTACCGGCGGCAAGCTCACCGGCCAGAAACCGGCGTTGAAAATGAAGGAGGTCTGGTCGATCCGCGCCCGCTTGGAATTGAGGAAGCGCGTGCGCGACTTGGCCCTCTTCAATCTCGCCATCGACAGCAAGCTCCGCGCTTGCGACTTAACCGCACTCAAGGTGGAGGACGTCGCCGCTGGCGGCGAAGTGAAGGCACGCGGCATCATCGTGCAGAAGAAGACGGGCCGCCCCGTGCAGTTCGAGATCACCGAACAGACACGCGTTTCAGTCGCGGCGCTGATGCGCGGTCACGACCTGCGAGCAGGCGGCTACCTCTTCCCTAGCCGGCTGGCAAACTCCCCTCACCTCTCGACACGCCAATACGCGCGCATCGTGCAGGGATGGGTCAGCTCAATTGGACTGAACCCTGCCACCTACGGCACCCACTCGCTGCGCCGCACCAAGGCGGCGCTTATCTATCGTAAGACCGGCAACCTGCGCGCCGTGCAACTGCTGCTCGGTCACTCCAAGCTCGAAAGCACGGTGCGCTATCTCGGAGTCGAGGTGGATGATGCCATCGCTATCTCAGAAGGCGTCGACCTCTGAGCCGACTGGAATGACCGGTTCAAACTGAGCCGGCCATTCCCCTGCTCCATTGGCGGAGGCTCACGGTCGCCGAAAGTTGCCAGACCGACAAAGCTAAGCCGGCCCCTATTGACCCTCACGCGGCTGGATAGTGCAGCGTACAGGCATGATCGAGCCTGTCACGCTTTCAAACACGACCAAGCATGTGCTGCATTCTGGCGCAGCCCACGACCGCTTTGAATTGTGGGTAGGGCGCCCTACACCGCGCATGTTCTCCCCATCTACCGAAAAACCTCGTGTGCTTTACGTGCTCGACGCCGACCTATGGTTCGGCGTTGCATTGGAGATGACGCGGCTAATGCATGCTCTGTTCGGGGAATTGCCACCGTATCTTGTGGTTGGAATCGCTTATGGCGAGCCCGACTGGGCAAAACAATCGGCGCTGCGAACGCGCGACTTCACGCCGACCACACACCCAAAGCTCGGTCCCGCTGCGTCTGGCCCGCTGGCGCAGACACCGATGGGCCGGTCCAGCACGTTCCTGGAGTTCTTGAAACACGAGGCCGTTCCGTTCATCGACGCACGCTATGACACGGAAGGCGCGCCACGGACCTTGTTCGGCTCATCGCTAGGGGGACTATTCACGTTGTGGGCCTACCTGACAGCGCCCAGTGCGTTTTCAAGCTTCATCGCAGCAAGTCCGGCGATTTGGTGGGACGATGACATGCTCTTCGCCCTCGCCGCTCGGGCCGATCCATCGCGCTCAAACGCCTACCTGCACCTGTGCGTTGGCGGGCTAGAGGAAGACCCGCGTTTGCCTATGCTCGCGCCGTTCAAGATGGTCACATGTGCGCGGAAAATGCGAGATACTTTGCTCGATGTAGAGGGCGCGCGCCCGCGAGTTGCGTGTGATGTTATCGCAGAGGAGACTCACACAAGTGTCCTGCCCATTGCGCTCACGCGCGGGTTGCGCGCGCTTGCGCGCCCGCCCCTTGACTAATCGGCCCATCGAAGCTGACTTTGGCCCCATGAAACCCCCGCAATTTCATCAAATCAAAGATGTTGCCGGAGCAGCGGGCGTCTCTGTGCGCACCTTGCAATACTATGACGACATCGGCCTGTTGAGGCCTGGGCGCAGCACCGCCGGATATCGCCTGTACTCCAACGACGACGTCCTGCGTTTGCAGCAGATCTTGATCGGACGAACGCTGGGACTATCGCTCGAAGAAATAAGGCGGACGCTTGATGATCCCGCCTTTGACCGTCATGGCGCATTGCTGCGCCAGCGAGCGCTGCTGCTCGAGCGCGCTGCACAAACGAGCGCCATGATCGCGGCTATCGACGCAGCCATAGACCACCTCAGTCCGCAAGGTGAAAACGTGGAATTAAAGAACGTCCTCGGCGGCTTTGATCCGGCACAGCACGAAATGGAGGTTAAAGCACGCTGGGGTGATACCCCCGCCTACAGGGCAAGCGCCCAAAGAACGAAGTCATATGGCGAAGCTGAGTGGCGTGAGATTAAGGCCGAGGCCGACTCCATTTGGGCTGCAGCTGCCGCGGCAATGAGGGAGGGCGCCGCCCCTGATGGCGAGATCGGCGCTAAGCTAGCCGAACGCCACCGCCGCCATGTTGACCGCTGGTTCTATCCTATCTCGCTCCAGCTTCACGCCAAGCTCGCCGATATGTGGGAATCGGACGCGCGCTTCAGCGCCAGCATCGACTGCCACGGTCAAGGGCTCACTGTCTGGATCGTCGAGGCTGTGCGAGCAGCATTGCGCCAAGCGCAGCGCTAGCTAGCGCTGTTAAACAACAATGGGAGCCGCTCGTGCAACCGTCTGTTTGGGGCCATCGATGCCCGGGTCGCCATTTTCTTACAAAGGGCTGGGTCGATATAATCGTGTCGTCGGTAATGCTGCAGGCGCTTCGGCAAGCCATCGCCGAACGCGGACATTGGACAAAGGCGGCGTCAGGCCTCCGTCCGCCCCAACTGCATGTCGGGGTCGAAGGGATAGAGCGGGCGCTTGATACGGGCGTATTTGAGCAGGTTCAGGTCAGAGGCGGTGCAACCGTCGCCATCGCACATCACGATGTGCTTGGCGATCGGCTCGAAGCCCGCGCGGAAGTGCTGGCGCGACTTGATGATGACATAGCGCTTCGTACGCGGGTCGATGCCGCAATGAGTGAAGATGCCGAGGTCGTATGGCTCGCTGCGCCTTTCCGACACGACGATCAGCATCTTGCCAGTGTCGAGCACAGCGGTGCGGCCAAGTCGCACAATGCTTCCCGTTGCCATCGGCCCAGTGACCTTAAACTCGCCGTCGGTGATGCATTTCACGCGGCCCGACACAGCGAGCGGCTTTCCTTTGAGACCCATGGCCGGCATGTCGACCTTGCCGCCGAGGCTTAAGCTGACGGCGCCGCCCACGCCCGCTTCGATCATTTGCGCGACGGAGATGGGATCGCAGATCGGGCCGGCGCACGCGTCTTCGAGGTCTTGGGCAATCGCCTCTTCGATGACGCTCATCACGTCCTGCGTGCCGCCCGAGGCCGTGTTGTCGCCGTGATCGGCCATAACGATCGGGCCACCCTTCAGCGTCTTCGCGCGGGCGACCTGATCGCGCAACGGCTCGGCGCGAAACATGAACTCTTCGCGCCGCGCCCATGCTTGATCGAGGATGCGGTTCATGATGATTTCGCCGTCAGCGGTGCGGCCGTCGCACACGAAGACGGACGAGAGCGCCAGATGCGGGATGTCGGCTTGCGGGAAGCCGCCGA
>CAYRHK010000003.1:0-32768 GCA_964423825.1 uncultured Terricaulis sp.
CGTTGACGGCTGTCAACGGCGCTTCGGGGTTATGCCTTCGTCCTTGTGGCGGATCAGCGGCGGTCGCGGCCGCGGGGACCAGCCATTGCTTCAGCCTGGGTGATGCGCCCGTCGCCGTCCGCATCCATGTGCTCGAACATCATTTGGCCACCAGCCACGAACTCCGCTTGCGTGATCCGTCCGTCGCGATCGGCGTCCAGGTGAGCGGGACCGGCGTGGCGTCCATGAGCGCCGTGAGGACCATGATCGCCGCGTTCACCGTGGCCGCGGCGTCGCGGGCGTTCAGCCAACTCCGCAGTTGACAGCACGCCGTCGTCATTGCCGTCGAGTTCATCGAACATGGCGTTCGGACGCGCCAGGAACTCGTCGCGGGTCACCGAACCATCGCCGTTGGCGTCCGGCCCTGGCCCATGACCTGGCCCATGCCCGCGACCACCATGATGGCCAGCGCGCATCTCGTCGCGGGTCACCGCCCCATCGCGATCGGCGTCAAGGCGCGCAAATTCTGTCGCGCGCGCTGCGTCCAATTCCTCGCGTGTCACGGCGCCATCGCCGTTCGCGTCGTGGGTCATCACATGGCGACCATGCGGGTTCGGGGGACCGGACTGCGCCAGCGCCACGCCAGAGGCCGCCAACAATGCCGCGGCACAAGCAGCGACGATCAAGGGCTTCTTCATTGCAATTTCTCCTACCAGGGCTCCAGGCCGCTGGCCTTCTGCTAAGCGCCAAGCTTTTCGCGGTTTGGTCTCGCGTGTGGCAGAGTGTGCCAGGCTGAAGGCACGCACCAGAGGGCCGTTGTTGACAAATCTTGTCACCCTGCTGCTTCGCCATGATTTGACGCAAATTGGCTCGTCGCACGAGTGGATTTTACCGCGAAGCGAGCGCACATCTCATGATGTGCCGCCCGTCGATCCGCATATCCTCATAGTTGACGACCATCGCGAGATCCGCGAGTCGCTGGCGCAGTTCCTGATCAAGAACGGTCGTCGCGCCACCGCGGTTGAAAGCGCGGAGGCGGCCCGACGCTTCATCGCCGGCAATCGCGTCGATCTCGTGATCCTCGATATTATGATGCCAGGAGAAGACGGGTTGTCGTTGTGTCGCCACATCCGCGCCACCAGCGCCACGCCGGTGATCCTGGCTTCAGCCCGGTCAGAAGACCTCGACCGCATCGTCGGCCTTGAGTTGGGCGCAGACGACTACGTCGTAAAACCGTTCAACCCACGCGAGTTGCTGGCGCGCGTCGACGCTGTGCTGCGTCGGACTCACGCACTGCCACCCCATGCCGAAGCGCCGAAGGGCGATGCGCTGCGATTTGACCGATGGACGCTTCGCCTCGCCGAACGCGAACTGGTCGATGAACACGGCCAAGCCCACGAACTCAGCACCAGCGAATATCGCCTGCTCCTGACATTCCTGCAGCGCCCGAAGATCGTGCTTTCACGCGATCAATTGCTTGACCTCGCGTTCGACCGCGGCAGCGAGGTGTTCGATCGGGCCGTCGACACCCAGATTTCGCGCCTGCGTCGCAAGATCGAAATCGACGCCAAGACGCCACGCTTGATCAAGACCGTCTGGGGCGGCGGCTACGTCTTTACAGCGCCCGTGGAGAAAGCGTGAGCCTCGCATCGAGCTTCGCGCCGCTGCGCGCCGTTACCGGAACCCTCACCGGCCGGATGGTGATCGTTACCTTGTGCGCCGTGCTGGCCGCCTATGCGATTGCATTCGCCTTGTTTGCATCCGAACGCGGAAGCGCTTTGCGGCGCGCCGCCGAAAGCTCTGCGATCGAGCGCGTTGTCGGGCACATTGAACGGCTGCGTGCGTCAGCCGCCGAAGACCGCGGCGCCGCCGCGGCGATGGTTCGTGAGCGCGGCATGCGACTTTTCGTGACCGCGGCGCCAGTGGTCACGCAATCGTCAGGCGCCTCCGGAACTCGTTGGGCGCGCGAAATCGGGGAAAGTACCGACGCCCGCGTTTTCGCCCAGTCGCAAACTTTCGAGAGATCGCGTGAACTGCCGCCGGAGCTTCGCGCCCGCGCGCCGCGACATCGCGTCCACATGCATGAGCGCTTCGATCGCCACGCGATCATTCTGGTGCGCGCCTCCATCGAGCTTGGTCCCGACAGCTGGCTCAATGTGGTGTCGCGCCACCCAGGCCCTCAGCCGCCGCCGCTTGGCCTGTTTATCGGCGCCATCGCCACTGCGGTGTTTGTCGGCATTGGCGCAGCGCTGGTCGGCCGGCAAGTGGGACGTCCGCTCTCGCAACTGACGGACGCAGCGCGCGCGCTCGGCGCAGGTGAGTTGAACACGACGGCACCAGTCGCCGGCCCGGAGGACGTTCGACGTGCGGCAAGCGCATTCAACGCCATGGCAAGTCGGCTTGGCGGTCAGTTGGGCAGGCAACGACAAATGCTCTGGGCGCTCAGTCATGACCTGCGCACGCCTATTACGGCGTTGCGGCTGCGCGCCGAACTGATTGACGATGAAGCAGTGCGTCAGCGTATGCTGGCGCCGATCGCGGAGATCGAGCGTTTAACCGAGCAAGCGCTCGCGCTTGCGCGGGCCGGCGCCAGCGAGGAGCCGCGCTCAAGCGTCGATCTCGCCGATATCGCGCGCACGCTGTGCGGCGAACTGCAGGACATCGGACTCTCGATCCGCGCCGACGCCCACGCACCCTTGAATGTTGCGTGTCGGCCAAGCGAGATCGCACGCGCGGCGCGCAATCTGGCGGAGAACGCCGCCAAGCATGGCGGCGCCGGCACTATGCGCGTCTACCGAAATGACAATGGCGAAGCGGTCCTTGAGGTCCTGGACGACGGGCCCGGCGTTCCTGAAGCGGAGATCGCCAAGCTGACAGCCCCGTTCTATCGCGCTGACGCCGCGCGCGGCGAAGATGAGGGGGCCGGGTTGGGGCTGGCGATCGCGCAAGCGATTATTGAAGCGCATGGCGGGCGATTGGAGCTCGCGAACCTGCAGCCACGCGGCTTTTCGGCGAAGCTCGTGATTCCGACATGACGCGGCAACAATTGCCTTAAGGCAATATGCTCGCGCCCCGCTGCGCACCATGTCGGTAACTAGCGCTTTGACTCTGCGGGACTCTTTTACCGGTCGTTAAAGCAAATCGACGACCGGTGCATCATGAGCGGGGCTAGGAAGAAACTGCCGAGCGCGCCGATCGCCTCGGCGAAGATGCACTGGACCACCAAAATCGGCGTCGGCGCCGTGGTGTTGTTCATGCTGGTCGTTGCTGGCCTAAACGCGCTTGGCTGGGTCAACACGCTGCCGGGACCGGCAGGGATCGCGGCGAGCGTCGTGGCGATCAGCTTCGAATTGATGGCGCTGGTGGCGTTCGAGCATCTCTGCGCGTACGCCAAGGCGCGCGACTATTTTCGGTTCGCCCTCGCTTCGGTGGGCCTCATGCTCGCCGTCGGAATGAACATCGAGGGCGGTCACCGCGGCCTCGATCACATGGCCGTTTCGTTTCATCAACAAGCTGAAACCGACCGCCGCGCCGCGCAAACAGCACTCGATGCCGAGCGCGCCAATGTCGGCGCCGAAATCGCGACCATTCAAGCGCGCATCGACCGGGCTGCGTCGACCAATCCGGGCATTGCATCGCCCATGCGCATGCAGCAATGGCGCGAGAATTTTGAAGCGCTCACCGCCGAAGATCGCCGCCAAATCGCAAACCTTCGCGCCCGTTTGGACACGCTGCCGCTGACCGTAGCCGCGCAGGAGCCCTACCCGCGCTGGGCGCCCTACGCGATCGCGTCGATCTTCGCGTTCTTCTCGGTGTTCGGGCTGACCATGTTCTCGGTCAAAGTGCCGGGGCCTGAACTCAGCGTAGCGCAGGCGCGCAGAGTCGCGCCGCCGAAAACCGCCAAGAAAGCCAGCAAGGAAGTCGCGAAGCTGACACGGCAGGCGCCTGAACCCACCCAGCCTCGCGAGGAGCCTGGTATTGTGGAGCCGGCCGCAACAACGCCGCCTTGCTCAGAGGAAGCACTCGTTGTCGCCCTTGATTGGTTGACGGGCCGCGGCAAGATCATCTCGCTAAAGACGGTTGCGGGCTATCTCAACGTGCCCCTGGAAAGCGTCGCGGACTCGCCGCACGCGCACCTCGTCCACGAGGCCATGGCCTTCCAGAAGACGCAGCGCGACATGGCGGCGGCATAAGGGCACATCACCGCAATCGCTACTCCCCTACTCGTTCGACCGCGTAACCGCGCGCGCGCATGAGCGCGACCAGGCCGTCTTCGCCAATCAAATGCCCGGCGCCGACCGCGACAAAGTCCACGCCCGCGCCTTCCAGTTCGCGCACCAGCGGCCCCATCCAGGCGGCGTTGCGGGTCACGAACAGCGTTTGGTACAATTCGGGATATTCGCGGCGGGTGTCGTCGATGACGAGGGCACGCAGCGTCGCTTCATCGCCCTGCTCCCAGGCGCGCGTCATCTGGTTGAGAAGCGCTGGGCCCGCTTCGGTTTCGTCAATGGCCTCGATGAGCATTTCGCGTTGCAAGTCGGGGCTGAGGCCGGACAGAAAGCGGATTTGCTCCTCCGCCGATTCTAGCGCGCGCATGCGCTTGCCGTTCTGGTCGCCATATGCATCAACCGAACGATCGACGCCCGATGCAGGATTGTAGCCCGCTTGCATGATCGGGATGAGCGACAGCGCCAGAGCCGCCGCCCAGGGTTGCGAACCTTCCAGGGCGCCTGTCGGCAATCCCAAGCGCTGCGTCAGCGCATTCAGTCGCGCGTTTTCTTCGGGCGTGAGCCAGCTGGAGAGCGGCCGCCCTTGCGGGGCTGTGCCGGCTTGCTGCGCCAGCGCCTGCACGCGGGCATCGGCTTCAGGCGACATCTCGATCTCAGTCCAAATCTCTTGTGACGCCGCGAGCGCGCGACGCACGTCCCCGTCGCCCCAATCGGCGCCGTTCGGGCGCACGTGCACCGTACCATAGAGGTACATGGTGGAGTCGGCGTCACGTACAACATAGAGCGCGGGATCGATGGCGGGGTTGGGCGTCTCTGCGCATGATGCGGTTGCAAACGCGGCGAAGGCGACGGCTAGTAGCGATCTGAGCATGCAAATGGGCCTTCCAACAGTTCGGCAAAGGTATGCAATTAGGGCCGTCATCGCCATGGCGCGAAGTGCTTGGAGAGCTTCAACCCCTGCCCTTGATAACTGGAGCCGCTTTCACCATAAAGTCGCGTCGCTGGGCCCGTGAGGGGCTCGAAGACAAGCTTGCCCACGGGTTGGCCATCCTCGATGAAGAAGGGCACGTCGCGCGAGCGCACTTCCAGCACCGCCCTGCCCTCGTTCGGGGCGATGCCGAAACCTGGATCGAAGAAGCCGGCGTAGTGAGCGCGAAACTCGCCGAGCTCCGGCCTGATGGGCGCCATCTCCGCGGCTTCGTCGGCAGGAATCAGCACATTTTCTTTGGAGGCGAAGATATAGAACTGGCCGGGATCCAGCACGACGCGTCCGCGACGCGCCTCAAGCGGCTCCCAAAAATCTCTCGGGTCATAGGCGTCGATGCGATCGAGATCGATGACGCCGGAATGGCGCTTGGCGCGAAAGCCCACGGGCCCGTCGAGACCCAGTTCCATTGTGAAGTTCACCTCCCGCTTCAACCTTGGCGCACCGCTGCGCAAGCGCACCTGGTTGAGGCGTGCGCCGGTGCGCGCCAGGACCGAAAAGGTACAGGGACTGATTTCCGTCCAGAGCGGTCCGCGATAACCCGCTGGAATGTGGTCGAAAGACTGCGCGCCGTCAGTTATGAGGCGCGTGAACACATCGACGCGCCCGGTCGAACTCTTGGGATTGGCAGCGCCGTGCACGTGCGACGGCAGCACTAAGGTTTCCTGCACTTCGGCCAAGTAAACGCAGCCCGTCTCCAACACCGCGCCTTGGGTGAGGTCTATGCGGTGCATCACCAGTTCATCGTCGAGGCGATCGGCGACCCGCGCGCCGGCTCCGGGCAGGAAGCTCGCCCGCAAGCGATAGGCGGCAGCGCCCAGACGCAGGTCTAGGCTCGCCGGCTGCACTTGCTGGTCCACAAACGGGATTGCGGCGGCGATCCAGCCCGCCTCGATGGCCCGCCATAATTCAGTGTCGGGCCAAACGCCCTCTGTCGCCTTCATCGTCCATCCGAATCTTGTTTTTCGGGACTTTAGGCGCGATCTCTGGGCATGGAAGCGGCATTGTCTGCCCCGCCGCCCCGGCTATGAAGGATCGCATGTACGAGCAGGAAACCGCCGGATTGATTGTGCGGGTCACCCCGGCGTTCGCCCACGAGCAATCGGCGCCGGAGCAACATCGCTTCGTCTGGGCCTACACCATCGAAATCGAAAACCGCGGCGCGGCGCCGGTCCAACTCGTGTCGCGGCGCTGGCGGATCACCGACGAGAACGGCCTTACCCAGGAGGTGAGAGGCGAGGGAGTGGTCGGCGAGCAACCGGTGATCGCGCCCGGCGCCAGCTTCCGCTACACCAGCGCTGCGCCCCTTGCCGCCCCATCCGGCCTCATGCAGGGAGCCTATTCGATGGTGAGCGCCAATGGCGAACGCTTCGACATCGCTGTTCCCGCCTTCGCGCTCGACAGCCCCTACAACAGCAAGCGAGCAAACTGACGTGACACACGCCGCCTTCGCTGAAGCCATGCGCCGGGTCATCACCGGCGAGGGCCTGGATGGACGCTCCACGATCGTAATCGATGCGCCGCCCTCGGGTGAGATCGGCGCGCCTGGCCTCGGGGGTTTGTACGAAGTTTGGCATGAGGCTGTTGGCGAACCGCTCAACGCAAAAGATCGTTCTGATCGCGGCGACACGATTCCGATGCTTTCGCCAGCAAGCGGCAAGGTTAAGGTGAGATGGTTCGTGATCGAACCGGCGCCGCCAGACGCGCCGCCGGAAGCCATCAAAGGCGCGGCCCGCGCGCGCTTCGCCCAGTTCGGCGCCGAGCACGAATTGCGCGACCAGGACCGTCATCCCGCGATGCATCAGACGGACACTTTGGACATCATCTGCCTGATCTCAGGCGAGGCTTCGCTCATTCTGGATGACGGCGAAGCTCGTCTGAAGCCAGGACAGATCGTCATTCAGCGCGGGGTCAGCCACGCATGGACCGCCCATGGCGGGCCAGCGCTGTTTCTTGCGGTCCTGATCGATAGGGCGATGGCGTGAACCCGGCCAAGGCCGCTCTCAGCGAAATCTAAAGGCTCGCCGTGGTATGATCAGCTTAACCAGGCGCTAACAACACGAGCGGGTGCAGTGGCGGGAGTGACCGACGCGACAAGGCCGACACCTCGGCGAGGGAGGCTCCGCACAGCCGGCGCCCTGCTTCTGCTCGCGTTGATTTTCGGCGGCGCCGGGTACGTCGCCCGCGACGTTGACATCGTTCCACTCGCAACCGCGAAGTTCAATCGATTGCTTGCGCGCCTGCAAGGCCCAGCCGACGCCGCTGAAGCGGAGCAGTTTGAGATCAGAACGACATTCCATCGTTTGGCCGTATCGCGCTATCCTGTACAACAAGCGTGGATGCTGGAGGAGATCGACGACCGTATCGTATTTTCGTCGCGGCACGGCCACTTCAGCTACATTCAGGACGGGGCGCTTCACAGCCTCAACCTTGTCGCGCCGCTTGGGATCGAAGCTCTTGCGGCAAACCAAGACGCGACCAACCCTGACCACATCCGCGTCACCGACCTCTTGGCGATCCCCGCCGACGCGCACAAGTACGATCTTTTCGCCGCGCACCTAGTATATGCGCCCGAGTGCGTCCGCTTGGCCGTGAGTGTCGCCACGATCACCGTCGATGACGACGCGCTGCACGCTGACCCGCGATGGCGTCGCTTGTTCTCAAGCGCATGCTTGCCGCCGCGCACTTCGAGTCTCATGCATGTGGGCAATCAATCCGGCGGCCGATTGATCCGGATGAACGCCGCCACCTTGGCGCTGTCTACCGGCGACTTCGAGTTTGTCGGCGCCGAAGGCGAACCCCGCGTTTCGGACGACCCCAACTCCGACTTCGGCAAAATCCTCGCCATCTCGCTTCGCGACGGCAGCGCACGCGTGCTTGCGTCGGGATTGCGCAATCCGCAGGGCCTGCTGCTCGCCAGATCCGGCGCCGTATGGGAAACCGAGCACGGGCCGCGCGGCGGCGACGAAGTGAACCTCATACTGCCGGGGCGCGACTACGGTTGGCCCCACGTCACTTACGGAACGCCTTATGGCGATGTCTTCTCGCCGTCGTGGCCGCCGAACGCGCGCGCCGGCGTCCATGACGGCTACGAGCGTCCGCGCTTTGCGTTCTTGCCTTCGGTCGGCGTCTCGAACCTGATCGAACCGAACCCCAATGAGTTCCCCGGCTGGCATGACACACTGCTGGTCTCTTCGTTGGCGGGCTCCGCCCTGCATTTGCTGCGGCTTGAGGGCAGCGCTGTCATATCGTCGGAGCGGATCGCGTTGCCGGACATGCGTGTGCGCGACATCGTCTCGCTGGCGGATGGTCGCATCGCATTGGCGACTGACGCGGGCGACCTCGTGATTGTTGAAAATGCCGAACGCGAGCATGAGCCCGTGGCCGCACTGGTCGGTCTGCAAGGCTTGGATGATGCCCCGGCGCTGAGCCCATGGTCAGCCGTCGGGGTTCAGAATGGCCAGCGCTTGTTCACTTCGTACTGCGCCAGTTGCCATTCGCTCGACGGCGCACCAGGCCCAGGCCCCTCGCTGGCCAACGTGATCGGCGCGCGGGTCGGAAGCGCGCCCGGCTTCGCCTACTCGCCAGCTCTAAGCGAGCGGCGCGAACACTGGACTGAGGCGCGCCTTGTGCGTTTCCTGCGCGACGTCAATCGCGCCTATCCAGGCACTGCGATGCCGCAGCCTGACGCCGATCTCGATTTTGAGAGCATCGCGCGCTTCTTGGCGGTTCGGCAACGCGCACAGGCTGACGAAGCGCGCCCCTGAACGCCTCGGGTCCATCTTCCACGATTGCTGAATTCGTCCTAAGCGGACCAGCGAAACGGAGGAAGTCATGGGTCTCTTGGACGGCAAGGTCGTCATCGTCACGGGCGGCGGCAACGGCATAGGCAGGGAATGCGCTCTGCTCGCGGGGCGCTGTGGCGCAAGCGTGTTGGTCAACGATCTGGGCGGCGGACTGAAGGGCGATGACGCTGGGTCAGCGGGTCCGGCGGAACAGGTCGCCCAAGAAATCCGCGCCGCTGGCGGCAAAGCTGCATCCAATTCCGACAGCGTCAGTGACTACGACGCTGTCGTGGCCATGGTCGAACAGGCCAGGCGCGAATTCGGCGGCCTGCACGCCATCATCAGCCCAGCCGGCATTCTGCGCGACGGCATGTTCCACAAGATGGACCCGGCGGACTGGAAAGCGGTGATCGACGTGCATTTGCACGGCGCGTTCAATGTCTGCCGCGCCTCGATCGAGTACTTCCGCGAACAGCAGAACGGCTCGTATGTTCTCTTCACCTCCACCTCGGGCCTGATCGGCAATATCGGCCAAGCCAATTACGCCGCCGCCAAGATGGGGGTCATGGGTCTCTCCCGCATCATCGCCATGGAGGGGCAATCCAAGAACGTACGCTCGAACATCATCGCGCCGTTCGCGTGGACGCGCATGATCGCCTCGATCCCGATCAAGGACGAAGCGTCGCAGAAACGCGTCGAGCGCATTCAACAGAACATGCGCGCCGATCAAGTCGCGCAATTCGCGATCGCGCTGTGCGCCGACGCAGCCAAGGATGTGACGGGGCAAGTGTTCTCGGTGCGCGGCAACGAGATCTTCCTGTTCAACCAGCCGCGCCCTGTTCGCGCCATGGCGCGCCTTGAAGGCTGGACGCCCGAGAGCATCCTGGAGCAATTCCTGCCCGCGACGCGCGCGAATTTCACCGATCTCGGCGCGTCGATGAACGTCTTTCCGTACGATCCAGTCTGATGCGCGCGCTAGCTCTCGCTGTCGCCCTCGCGGCGTGCGCGGGGCAGCTGCCCTCCGAGAGCGCTCCTTCGCTGGCCGGCACATCATGGACACGGGTCGATCGCGGCGAAGACGCCCCACATTTTCCGACGCTCGACTTCGAGGCGGAACGGGCATCGGGTCACGCCGGTTGCAATCGCTGGTTCGCGACCGTCACGCGGAGTGGCGAGCAATTGAGCTTCGGCGGCATCGGCGCGACGCGCATGATGTGCGCTGAGCCGGCGATGGCGACGGAACGCGCGTTTCTAAATTTGCTCGGCGCCACGCGAGCGGCGCGCATGGACGGCGACCAACTGATCTTGCTTGGCGCCGATGGTCGCGAACTGGCTCGCTTCGACCGCGCTCGCTAGCTCACGGTGCGGCCGTCGCTTCAGCCAAGCGCGGCACGCGCGGGCAGTCGCTACGGCCTTCAGCGTTGGCGCACGCCGCCACCGCCGCGTCCGCCGCGCCGGGTGCGAACGCCACTAGCCATTGCTCGCGCGGATCATCGCGCACGGTGGTTAGCTGGGGACCGCACTGGACCGCGAACACCATCGCGCCCTTGTAGCCAGCATAGAGGCTCTCTGGGTCGACGTTGTCGGGGATGATTCCCACTGCGTCGACGCGGCGGATGCTGGCGCAAGGCGGCTGGGCTTCAGGGTGCGCGGTTTGCCAGGCCGTGAGCTGCTGCCAAGCGAACACTGGCTGCTGCTCTGGGGCCATGGCGGCGACCTGATCCATCAGCGATTGCGGCGCGGCAGGCGCCTCGGGTGCTGCTGCCTCTTGCTGGCCACAGGCGGCGAGCAGCGTCAGGGCGCAGGCAGCAACGAGAAAGCGTTTCATGGGTTCCCTCCCCTTCTTAGGGCCTTCCGTGCGCTGGGCCTTGCGGCAGTGTCAAGGCTGTGACTTGAGCAAGCGACGAAGCGCGCCAATTTGTGGGCCCAAGAGGTGATCCATGATCGAGAAACGACCCTTCGACAGCCTGGGCAAGTTCGACGCCGACTGGCTCGCCGCCCGCTACCATTTCAGCTTTTCCGGCTACCACGACCCCAAGCGCGTGCACTGGGGCGCGCTCAGGGTTTGGAACGACGACACCATCCAGGCCAAGACTGGCTTTCCGCCCCACCCGCACTCGGACATGGAAATCATCACCTATGTGCGCACCGGGGCGATCACACACCAGGATTCAATGGGCAACAAGGGCCGGACTGAAGCCGGCGATGTTCAGGTGATGAGCGCGGGTTCGGGCGTCACCCATGCCGAATACAATCTCGAGGACCAGGCTACGACGCTTTATCAAATCTGGATTTTGCCGAAGGAGCGCGGCGGCAAGCCATACTGGGGCGCGGCGAAGTTTCCGAAGGAAGATCGCGCCGGCTCGCTGGTGACGTTGGCTTCGGGATTTGAGGAGGATCAGGCGGCCGGCGCGTTGCCGATCCGGCAAGACGCGCGGCTCTTGGCGGCGACGTTGAACACGGGCCAGGCGACGAGCTACGATCTGGGCGCCGGGCGCCACGCTTACGTCGCAGTGGCCAAGGGCGCGGCGCGCGTGAACGGTGTCGAGTTGGGGCCCCGCGACGGCGCCGCAATCAAGGATGAACCGACGTTGCGCATCGAGGCCAGCGACGACGCCGAGATCGTGCTGGTGGACGCGCCTTAGGGGCGGGTGCGCTTGCAACTTGGCGGCGCATGATATACATTTCCGTCTCGTATATCTCTCGGAGTTTTATGCGCGCCATGCACGTCGCAAAATGGGGCAATTCGCTCGCCGTGCGCCTGCCGCAGAGCGTGGTCGACGCGCTCAAACTCAAAGAAGGCGACCAAATCGACATCCAGGTCATGGGCGCGCGCGCGTTCGAGGTGGGGAAGAAGCCCGCCCCACGCGAGCTGTTGACCCGGCTGCGCAAGCTGCGCGGGCGCCTGCCCGCCGGCTTCAAGTTCGACCGGCTGGAAGCCAATGAGCGCCGCTAAGCGCCCGTTCTTTGATACCAACATCATCGTCTATCTGACGTCGGGTGATGCGGCCAGGGCCGGCAAGGCCGAGGGCCTTATCGCCGACGGCGGCGTCATCAGCGTTCAGGTCTTGAACGAGTTCGCTTCAGTGGCGCGGCGCAAGATCGCGCTGAGTTGGGCAGAGACCGAAGAGGTGCTCGAAGCGCTCAAGGCCAATCTCGAAGTGGTTCCGCTCACGCTCGCAATTCATGAACGTGCGGTGGGCCTAGCCTCGGCGCACAACCTCAACATCTATGACGCTGGCATCGTCTCCGCGGCGATCGAGAGCGGCTGCGATGCGATCTGGAGCGAGGACATGCAGCACGGCCGGACATTCGAAACGGTCCGCATCGCCAACCCGTTTCGGTGATCGTGGGCTCTGTCGCGATCCTCCTTCTTGTAGCTTACGAAGATGTCGGCCATGCCCGCTCCAGCGGCCCCCATGTAGCGGCAGCACTCCAGTCACCACGAGGTCGCCACTGCATGCCCCGCTTGCGCGGCGCGCGCGGCGGCGCGAGGTTGCTCGGCAAAGGAGGAAGCCGATGTTTGCGCGCGCCCTAGCGATGCTTGTCCTTGCCCTATCGACCACTGGCTGTCTCGCCGCCGCGGTAGTCGGAACTACTGTAGGCGTCGCTGGCGCCGTTGTTGGGACCACCGTCGGCGTCACTGCGGACGCCGCGGGCGCTGTCATCGACGCCGCCACGCCTGGCGACGACGAAGACGATGATGACGACGACAAGGACGACGACTAGGGCATTGCCGAGGCGCGCGTGACACGAATGTGATTGGCGTTGTGCTGCGAACGCTGACACCGTCGTCGCAGCCATATTGAGGAACCAGACGATGCGCTTTGCGCCACTGATTGCTGCTTCCGTTTTGTTGTTTGCCGGCGCCGCATCAGCCCAATCGAGCCTGCTGGCTCCGATTGCGTTCTCCCCCGAGTTCCAGACGGAATTGGAGGAAGAGTACGGGGTGCGCGAAGGCGAGGTGCTGCGGGAAGCCGTCACCCGCGCGGTGAACGAGGCCATCGCGGCCCGCAGCGTGGCGCCGGGCGTGTCGATCTCGGTCGAGGTCACCATCGTCGACGCCGATCCCAACCGCCCAACCATGCAGCAATTGCGCAGCGAACCGAGCCTCGACGCGATCCGTTCCATCTCCACCGGCGGCGCAGACTTGCGCGCGGTGTTGCGCGGCCCCGATGGCGCTGTACTGAGCGAAGTCACCCATCGCCGATACAATCATGATCTCTATGACATCGGCGCCTCGGGAAGCACCTGGAGCGCGGCGCGCTCCGCCATCCGCCAGTTCGCCAACAAGGTCGCCGACGCCTATGTCGCGGCAGCGAGCTAGCGCAGCCCCAGGATCTTGTGGGTTTGCAGGCTCAGGCGCCATTGCGGGTGCGCCAGGCAGTACGTGATGGCGGCTTGCGTGTTGGCATCGCGTGTGGGCGCATCCATCGGCTGTAGAAAGAAGTGGTCGAAGGCGAGGTGCGCATAGCGCTCCGGCGCCGCGCCCGAAAGTGGGTAGACCAACTTCAATTCGTCGCCGAAAGTCTGCACCAGTTCGGCGTTGGCCTTCGGACTGACGCAAACCCAATCAAGCCCGAGCGGCGCGGCGATCGTGCCGTTGGTCTCGACCGCGACCTCGAACCCTGCTTCATGATACGCATGGATCAAGGGCGTATCGAGTTGCAGCAGAGGCTCGCCGCCAGTGCAAACCACGTAAGGTTCGCCGCCGCCCGGCCAGAGCTTTGCAGCAGCGTCTGCCAGCGCTTGCGGGGTTTCAAATTTGCCGCCGCCATCGCCGTCGACGCCGACGAATTGCGTGTCGCAGAATTGGCAAACCGCGCTGGCGCGATCCTCCTCGCGCCCGCTCCACAGATTGCAGCCGGCGAAGCGTACGAACACCGCCGGTCGCCCGGCGCGCGCGCCCTCGCCTTGCAGCGTGTAGAACATCTCCTTGACCGCGTAGGTCATGAGGGGGCGCCGTTGGCCGGCCAGTAACCGCCGTTGCTCGCGAAGTTCCACAACATCCAGACCGCAGCCGCCGACGAGATGATAGAAATTGCGCCCACCGACCACGGCGGCAACTCGAACGAAAACCCAGCCTCTACGCCAAAAATGGCGTGTTGTGCGGAGATCGCGAGCGTCGCGATTGACCACCCTTGAAACAGAACATTCAGAGTCAGCAACTCCAAACGCGTGAGGTAGCGCTCAGTGCCGTGGCTGGACCACGCGAGAACCAAGCCCGCGTCGGGAACTGGTGCAGTCTGGCGCGCCGCACCAAAGTAGAACGCTAGTGCAATGCCCGCCGCGAAGGCCAAGAAGCCCAAGATCGAAGCAACGTTCAGCAACGCGTGAACCCACGGCCGCTTGAGCGACCGAAGCGCAGCGAGACCCGGCAGCGACGTCATTGGCGTCCCCGCCACTCGCGCCACCCCCTCGCACGCAGCTCGCATGCGGGGCAGGCGCCGCAGCCATAGCCCCAGTCGTGGCGGCGCCTGCGGTCGCCCTCGTAACAAGTGTGGCTCAACTCCACTATGACATCGACCAGCGCCTCGCCCCCAAGCTCATGCGCGAGCGCCCAAGTCTGCGCTTTGGTCAGGCGCATCAGCGGCGTTTCGATCACGATCGGCCGGTCCAGACCCAGGCTCAGCGCCTGCTGCTGCACGTCAAGGGTGTCCCGCCGGCAATCGGGGTAGCCCGAGAAATCCGTCTCGCACATGCCGCCGACCAGGGTGTCGATGCCGCGGCGGTAGGCATGGGCGGCGGCGACCGTCAGGAACACCAGATTGCGCCCAGGCACGAACGTGGGGGGCAACCCGTTCGCGGCCACCTCGATGGCGCGGTCCGAGGTCAAGGCGCTTTCCGCCAGTGCGCCGTAGCCGGAAATGTCCACCATCCGGTCCGGCCCTAGGCGTTCGCCCCAGAACGGTTGGTCGGCGACCATCCCCTGGCGCAGGGGCGTCCGTTGCTCAAGCTCCACCGCGTGGCGCTGTCCATAGGCGAACCCGATGGTTTCAACGCGCGCGAATCTGGTCAACGCCCAGGCCAGGCAAGTCGCTGAATCCTGGCCCGCGGAAAACAAAACCAAAGCTGCCGACATCTCCCGCCTTATAGGTCGCCAAAACCTTGCGGGCTATCCATCGGGAATTGCTGCACTGCGGTATCCGCGCACCACGTGACGCCCGCGCAATGACCGCACGCTCAATACCCTAGGGGCAAGTGTTGCCCGCCCGCCGCAGCGCTTGCCCCGTATGATTGAACGCACTGCTCAATGCGGTGCGCGCGGTTGCATTCGTCAAGCCTATCAGCGCAATAGTGTATCGGACGGGTAGAGGTTCGGAGGGGTGGCCCTCCGGACTTCTAGTTTGCCGATGGTCTGCCGCCGCGCCCCTTAGTCAGCGCCAGCGGCCCTGGGAGGACGGCGATGAGCTCTAAGTCGAAAATTGGTTGGTTCCTGCTTTCCGGCGCATCGCTGGCGGCCATGGGGGCGTTGTCGCCCGCGATGGCGCAAGATGATGTCTCCGAAGAAATCGTCGTGACGGCCACTGGTCGGGCCGCGGCGATCCAAGACGTTCCGTTGGCCGTGACGGCGGTCGGCGGCGAAACGTTGGAAAACACTGGCGCGCGCGATCTTCGCGACGTTACCCAGGTCGCGCCCTCGTTGGTGATGGGCACGGGTCAATCCAACTCCTCGGGCACCACCGCGTACATTCGCGGCATCGGCACCGGCTCCGATAACCCAGGCTTCGAAGCCGCGGTCGGCATCTTTGTCGACGGCGTCTATCGCGCCCGCGCCGGCGCGGCCCTGGCCGACCTGCCGGACCTCGAGCGCGTTGAAATCTTGCGCGGCCCGCAAGGCACGCTGTACGGCCGCAACACGTCAGCGGGCGCTATCAGCGTCATCACCGCAGGCCCCGATTACGAGCCGGGCATGTACCTTGAAGGCACGTACGGCCTCGATGACCTGGAAGAAACCGGCGCTCGCGGCGGGGTAAACATCCCGGTCAGCGATACCCTGGCCTTCCGCTTCGATGGCACCATCCGTGCTCGCGACGGCTACATCACCGACGTCATCACTGGTGACGACGTGAACACCCGCGATCGCTGGACGGCGCGCGCGCAGGGCGTGTGGGACATCACCTCCGACGCCTCGCTGCGAGTGATCGTGGACGGATCGGAAACCGATGAAGTCTGCTGCGGCATCACCCCGCTGCAATATGGCTCGACCCAAGCCGTTGTCAGCCTGCTGACCGGGGGCGCGGGGACGATCCCGATTGATCCGGAAGCGCGTCAGATGACCATCACTCCCGGGCGCGGTTATGGCGAACAAACCGACGAGTGGGGCATTTCCGGCCAACTCGATTGGGACCTGGGCGGCATCAACCTGACCTCAATCACGGCCTATCGCGACTGGAGCGCCGTGCGCGACCAGGACATCGACTTCAACGTCATCGACGTTGCCTATCGTGACGGCCTCGAAGTCGGGTTCAAGAACTTCACCCAGGAACTGCGCCTGCAGGGTGAATGGAACCGGGTGAACTGGCTCTTGGGCGTGTTCTACGGCGATGAGCAGCTGGATACGACGGATCGCATTCGCCTCGGCACCACCGCGAACCTCTACACGAATACCGCGACCATCGGTAACACGGACCCGTTTGTTCCTGGGGCAGGCACAGGCTGCGAACTGTTCGACTTCGTCCCGGGCGCCACGTTCCCGTCGGTCTTCCAGTGCGTAGCTGGCGCGATCGGGGTTCCGGCGCTGCAGCTGGCGGTCAACGGCGTAAACGGCGGGTATCTGAACCCAGCCGCCGCTGGGCAAGGGCAGCAAGACGACAACTGGCAGATCGACACTCAAAGCTTGGCGCTGTTCACGCACAACGAGATCAGCATCACCGATGACCTCGTTCTCACCGTCGGCGTTCGGTACAATCAGGAAACCAAAGACCTCACTGCGGACCTGTTTGCCACCAACACGACCTGCGACTCGCTGCGCGCGATGGAACTGGGGACAGATGGCATCATCGGCGCCCAGGGCATCGTTTATGCGACCCAGACGATCGACCCGGACGGGGCCGGTCCGCTTGGCGCAGGCGCGCTCTCGCCGCTGATGAACCTCGCCTGCAACCCGGCTGTGAACAACATCTCCAACGGCCTCTGGACTGGCGACAGCGAAGAGAACGAGTTCAGCGGCACGGTTTCGCTCGCCTACCACCTGACCGACGACGTGCTGCTGTATGGCGGCTACTCGCGCGGCTATAAGGCGGGCGGCTTCAACGTCGACCGTTCGGGCTTCCAGGTCTCCCCGGCCACCACGAGCGTGGGCAGCTGCGCAGTGGTCTCGGTTACAGGGCGCGTGTGCGTTGACGATCTGCGCTTCGAACCAGAGTTCACGGACGCCTTCGAACTCGGCATGAAGTCGACGATTTTCGGCGGCACCACCACGGTGAACATCGCGGCCTTCTATCAGCAGATCCACGATTACCAGCTGAACGCCTTCAACGGCTTCAACTTCATCACCCGCAACATCCCAGAAGCGATCAGCCAAGGGGCGGAAATCGAGATCAGCGCGCGGCCGACCGACAACCTGACTCTGACAGGCGGCGTCGTTTATACCGACGCCTATTATGACAGCACGGTCGTGTTCAATCCGTTCGACCCCGGCCCGAACACCGTGGTCGCGGGCACGCCGTTCTCGTTCTCGTCCGAGTGGACTGTGAACGGCGGCATCAATTACGAAACGCCGATCACCAACAACCTGCGCGCCAACTTCTACCTCGATGGCCGGTGGAATAATGGGTATCGAGTGCAGACGTTGGCCCGCAACCCGGCTTCCGACAACGATGCGTTCGCGATCTTCAACGGTCGCATCAGCATCGCGCCGGAAAGCGATCATTGGTCGCTGGAGTTCTGGGGCCGCAACCTGACCGACGAATTCTACCATGTCGGCGCGTTCCAGCCGACACTGCAGAACTCAACCGTCATCTATCCGAACGAGCCCGCGACCTACGGCGTCACGCTGCGCCTGCGGTCGTAAGCTCGATCGTCCAGAACTGATCTCAACGGCCGGAGCCCTGCTCCGGCCGTTTCTTTTTGTGCGATCGCGCGCCACCGCCGCCGGACTCACGCTACAAGCGCAGGCGTCTCAGCTTGAGGTGCGCCAGATGTTCGATGTCCTCATTGTCGACGACCACGATCAGATGCGCGCGGCGCTCGCTCGCGCCCTGCGCGAGGCAGGCGCTGCAGTGCGTGAGGCATCTGACGGAACGGAGGCCTTGGCGCAGCTGCGCGAGGTCCCCGCTGATATCGTCGTTCTCGACCTCATGATGCCTGGAATGGATGGTCCCTCGTTCATTCGCGAACTTCGCGCCGATGATAGGCTCGCGTCGCAGCGTGTGCTGGTGGTGACCGGCGAAGCTGACGGCGTGGAAACCGCGACGGCAGCGGGCGCCAATGCAGCCGCGTTGAAGCCGATCACCGCTGACAAGCTGATCGCGCTGATCAAGGCCGAACTCGGGCGCTGACCAAGCGCGCTTGCGCCTCGCGGTCTGTCGCGCCAAACCGGCGCGGACACGAGGCGCGCCATGCAAACAGAGCTCATCATCGCCATCGCCGCCGGCGCCTTCAGCTTGCTGGCGACGGCGCTTTCTGTGCTGGCCAATGGCCGCATCGCGCGGCGCAATGAGGAGGCGTCCGCTCGCCGCGCCTACGAGTACGAAGCGTTGAAGCGCCTGTACTCAGAAGTGGAACCGCTGTTGTTTCAGGTGGAGAGCGCCGCTGCCGGTTCGCGCGATCGCGTGGTCAATCTTGCGCGGGCGGCGCGTCAAGGAGCGCTCGAAGGCCCGGGTCATTGGCTGAAGGACGAAGGCTACTATCTCTCCTCCACGCTGCACGCCTTGGTGCGCCCCGCTGTGTATTATCGCTTGCTGGAGCGACGCATCACCTCGATCGACCTCGGACTTGATCCGAGCAAGGCGATCGTTTTCGCGTTGCTGCGTGAGTATGATCGAGCCTTGGGGGCCGATTTCGATCTCGCCCAGCAGGCTCCCGCCCTGGACTACGACCCCAACGCGGACAGCGAAGTGCCCATCGGTTCGGGCGGACGCTTTCGCCAGGGCCTCGTCGCGGGCCGGCGCGACATCCTTGTGGACGCCATGGTCCGCCGCGACCCCGGCGAGGCGGCGCGCGCCTGCAACTTCGGCGAGTTGGAGCGCGCGCTTGGCGAAGACGAGGCCATGCGCAGCGCGTGCGCTCCGCTCACCGCCATTCTCAGAGATTTCTCTCCCCGAGAGCGGCCGGTTTTCTGGCGCATCGTGCTTCTGCAAGGGGTGTTGTCACGGATCGTGCTGGAGGCGCTTGAGCCGAGGAAAAGGGTGCTCCACCTTCGGCGAACCTTGGATGCGATCATCGACGACCCCAAATGGCGCGAGGCGCACGTCACCGGCGATGCGGGCGCGGCGGCTGGAGATTTTGAGGCGGTGCGGGCCTATCTCGGCCCCAAACTCGGCGCGATTGCCAAGCGTTATGCGCCCAGGCCCTGAGACCACCCAACCACTTGGCTAGGTTTCGGGCGCCGCTTAGTGTTCAGGCCGAGGGGACGCAAGCATGGTTAGGTCGCCGTTGAGTCCGCAAGGAGGCGCCGCCCAAGCTGCGCCGACGGGAACTCCGCTGGAGCCGCCGCCGCCCTCTTTCGACGATGCTCATCGCGCGCTGCTGAACGACCGCCGGCTGCAATTCACTTTCGAGGAGTTCACGCCGCCACAAGTGGAGCCCCCAGATTGGCTCGACCCGGTCTGGCGCTTCTTCGACGCGATCGCGCCATTTCTCGGATACGTGTTCTGGGCCGGCGTCGCCGTAGGCGGGTTTATTGTCGTGTACATGATTGCCACAGAGGTGATCCGCCGCCGACCGCGCCGGCTTGCGAGCGCCAAAGTCGAGGCCGCGGCGCCCAAGCCAGAGTACCGCCCGGCCCCCTCCCGCGCCCATGCCCTGCTCGGTGAGGCGGATCGTTTGGCGGCGGAAGGCCGCTACAGTGAGGCCGTGCGCGTGCTACTCCATCGCAGCATCGAGGACATGGAGCGCGCGTTCTCGATGATCATCGGGCCAGGGCTGACAGCGCGAGAGATCGGCGCGCTTGATCCCCTTTCGCCGCGAGGGCGCGACGTGTTCGCTGACATCGCGCGCGCGGTAGAAACCAGCTTGTTCGGCGGTCGTCCGTTGGGAGTGGAAGATTTCGTGCGCTGCCGCGATGCCTACGCCTCGTTTGCGCTGCCAGGCAGCAAGCGATGAGCTCGACGGAGACGACGCGTCCGCGTGGCGGCTTCTCGCCAATGGTGATGATCGCCATCATCCTCGTGGGTGTCTTTTCGTTCGCCGCCTTCGTGACGCTCTCAGCGTTCGCGCCCGAACTTGCGACCGGGCGTGATGGGCGAGCACACGCGCTTTCGCAGTCTGCGACCGGATTCGCAGGCGCGGTGCAATTGGCGCGCGCTAGCGGCCACGAAGTGTTTGTCGGCCGGCGCGCCCACGACGACATGCGCTATAGAAGTCTCGTGGTGCTTACCCCGGAATCTCGGCTCACCGCTGATGATTTCTACAACGCCTGGGGATCGACGACGCTCATCGTGCTGCCGAAGTGGGCGACGGGTCCCGATCCTCAGCACCCCGGTTGGGTGGTGCGCATGGGCGCCTTGGATCCCGCGTTGTTCAGCGAAATGCTGGGTGAAATTGCGCCAGACACAAAGGTTAGCCAACTTGAAGGGGAAACGCAGCCCGTCATTCAGGGTCAACCCTCGGGCGCCATCGATCGGTTGCAGACCATCACCGGGGATAGTCTAACGCCGATCATCACCGACGAGGCCGGCCGCATCGTTTTGGCGCGCCTCGATCGCTGGGATCGTGAGGACATGTCTGAAGTCTACATCCTTTCCGATCCGGACTTGCTGAACACCCATGGGCTGAGCAACCGCGCCACAGCGCGCATTGGCATGGCGTTGCTGGAGACGCTGCACCACGAGGATCAACCCATCATCTTTGACGTCACGCTGAACGGCCTAGGCGCCGATCGAAGCATCCTGCGCATGGCATTCGAGCCGCCATTTCTGGGCGCTACTCTCGCGCTGGCGCTGGCTGCGGGAATGCTCGGCTGGCGCTCCGCCGCTCGCGCTGGGCCGGGCGCGCCTTCGCGCCGCGCCATCGCACTCGGCAAGGCCGCGCTCGCCGACAATGCGGCGGCATTACTGCGCCTTACCGGTCGAGAGCGCCGCATGGGCGTCGGTTACGCGCGCCTTGTCGCAATGCAGCTCGTCGAAGAACTCTCCGGCTCACGTCGCGACGAGGCTCATGCCATTGACTGGCTCGATCGCCTCGCCGACGCGCATCGGCTTCCTATTCGCTATTCGGACCTCGCCCGTGAAGCGGGTGCGGCTCGCAATCCTATGCAGATGCTAGAGGCGGCGCGAAGGCTGCACGCTTGGAGACAGGAGATCAGACGTGCAACTCGCTGAGTTACGACAGACCGCCGACGCCATTCGCGGCGAGATCGGCAAGGCTGTCATTGGCCAAGCCGATAGCGTCAATCTGATGCTAGCCGCGGTGCTTGCAGGCGGTCACATTCTGCTCGAAGGACCGCCCGGTACCGCCAAGACGCTCCTGGCACAGTGCTTCGCTCACACACTGGACCTGCAGTTCGGTCGCATCCAATTCACGCCCGACCTGATGCCGGGCGATATCCTGGGGTCGAACCTGTTCAACTTCCAGACCAGCGCCTTCACGCTGACCAAGGGTCCGGTATTCTGCGATGTGCTGCTGGCGGACGAAATCAATCGCACGCCGCCGAAAACACAGGCAGCTCTCCTCGAAGCCATGCAGGAGCGAGGCGTGACGCTCGACGGAAAGCGGCATGCGCTGTCACCGCGCTTCACGGTGATCGCCACGCAAAACCCGATCGAGCAACAGGGCGCCTATCCGTTGCCGGAAGCGCAACTCGACCGATTCCTGTTCAAGCATGTGCTATCTTACCCCTCCCTCGAGGAAGAAATGCGCATCGTCGCGCAACATGGCGGTCGCCAACAGGTGCATGATCCCGCGGCGCTTGGCTTAAGAAAAATCATAAACGCGGACGGCCTCAATGCGGCAGTCGCTGCAATCGGCCAAGCCAGACTCACGCCCGACATCGTCAATTACATCGTGACGATCGTGCGCGCCACGCGAGACGCCACTGCGTTCGAACTGGGCGCTTCCCCACGTAGCGCGGCGATGCTTGCAACCGCCACGCGCGCGTGGGCTGCGCTCGACGGCCGCGACTACGTCATTCCCGACGACGTCAAAGCGCTGGTGGGCCCGTGTCTTCGCCACCGCGTGCTTTTGTCCCCGACCGCGGAGATCGAGGGGCGCACTACGGACGCCGCCCTCCGCGCGATTCTCGATCAAGTCGAGGCGCCGCGCTAAATGATCACGCCCACCAGCCGCGCGATCCTCCTTGCCGCGGTCGGCGCGCCGCTGTCGCTCATTCTGGCGACCGCCGCGGCGCCGAACCTCTGGGCGATCGGCGCGGCATGGGCGCTCGGTGTGTTGGCGCTCATCCTGGTCGATGGGCTCATCGCCGCATCTCCCGGACGAACGCAGGTCAGCATCGATGTGCCGAAGGTGGCGGCGATCGGCGGGGGACCGGTCTCGGCGCGCGTAAGTCTGTTGGGTCCGGGACGCCCGCCTGCCCGCGTCGAGGTGGCTCTGGAAACCAACGCCATCGTGTCAGCGCCACTCGCCATGCAACGCGCCCACGCAATCGGCGCGGCAAGCGAGGCCACCATCTTGTTGGCGCCGCTACGCCGGGGCGAGGCGCGCATCGCCAGCGCTCATTGCCGCTGGCTCGGTCCCTTGGGCTTGGCATGGCGCCAGCTCATCGCGTCGAGCAATGCAACGATCGCGATCGCACCCGATCTTGGCGCCGTCGAACGCGAAGCCGAGCGCTTGTTTTCACGCACTCTGCTGCATGGCATCAAGCCGCTGCGCGATCGCGGCGACGGCTCCGAGTTCGATGCGCTGGCTGAGTTCTCACCGGGGATGGACCGGCGCTTGGTGGAATGGAAGCAGAGTGCGCGTCACCTCAAGCTGCTTGCAAAAGAAGTGCGCGCGGAACGAAACCACCAACTAGCGTTCGCTATCGATACCGGTCGCGTCATGTGCGAGCCCCTCGCCGGGGCGCCGCGCGTGGATTGGAGCATCAACGCGGCGCTGATGCTCTCATATGTCGCGCTCAAACTTGGTGACCGGGTCTCCTTCTTCGGCTTCGACGCGCGCCCACACCTAAACACCGGATTTGTCAGCGGCGCGCGCGCGTTTCCACATCTCGTCAGCCAAACTGCGCGGCTCGACTATTCCACGGAAGAAACCAATCATACGTTTGGCTTGGCGACGCTTGCGGAGCGCTTGCAACGACGCTCCATGGTGATCGTGTTTACAGACTTTACCGACACGATAAGCGCTGAGCTAATGGTGGAGAACATCACCCGCTTGGCGCGGCGCCACATCATCGTGTTCGTGACATTCCCCGACCAGGAACTCGAAGCCATGCGCGATGGCGAACCGCTCGCCAGTGACGACGTCTCGCGTGCGGTCGTGGCGCAGCGCCTGCTTGACGAGCGCGGGGTCGTGTTGGCCCGGTTGCGCCGACTCGGCGTCGAGGTCGTGTCGGCTCCTGTTGAGCGCTTGGGCGTATCGCTCGTGCGCACATATGACGCCTTGCGCCGCAGGGAGCGGGTTTGATGAGCGATGCCTCATTGCGCAGTCTGCGTTTTCGCCGTGAGCGCGAGACTACATGGCTCCGGCTTGAGGAGCTGCTGCGGAAAATCGAAAACCGCTCCGTCGGCAGCCTTAACGACGAGGAGATGCTGGCGTTGCCCGCACTTTATCGGGCAACGCTGTCATCACTCTCGGTGGCGCGTGCGACATCGTTGGACCAAGCCCTCGTCGAGTATCTCGAGGCGTTGAGCGCACGTGCGTACTTCTTCGTCTATGGCGCACGCACGACCTTGGCGGAACGGATTGGCGACTTCTTCGTCAAAGACTGGCCGAGAACGGTGCGGGGAATGTGGCGCGAGACGCTTACCGCGGCGCTTATCATCGCAGCGGGGGCGGTGGCGGCTTACTTCATGGTCCGCCTAGACCCAAGCTTATACTATGCGTTCGTGCCGTCTGAGCTCGCACAGGGCCGCGATCCATCCGCGAGCGCCGAGGAGTTGAGCCAAACGATCTATCACAAGATCGACCCGAACGAGGCATTGAGCGTTTTTGCGACCTTCCTGTTTACTCACAACGCTCAAGTCTCGCTGTTCGCCTTCGCTCTGGGCGTGGCTTTTTGTCTGCCCAGCGTCATGCTGATCGCCCACAATGGCGCGATGCTGGGAGCGATGTTCGCGGTGTTCGCGGGCCATGGGCTTGGATTCGAATTTGGCGGCTGGATTTTCATCCATGGCGTCACCGAGCTTTTTGCCGTGACGCTGGCCGGCGCTGCGGGCTTGCGCGTTGGATGGGCGGTTGCCTTTCCCGGAGACTTGTCGCGGCTTGAAGCCGCTGAGCGCGCTGGGCGCCAAGGCGGCGTCGCCATGATCGGCGTCATCATCATGCTGATGGTTGCTGGCGTGCTGGAAGGATTTGGACGCCAGTTAATTCAAGACGACGTCGCGCGCTGGTCGATCGCGGGGACGTCAGCGGTGCTCTGGGGCCTGTACTTCTATATACCGCGAGCGCGCGCATGACGCTCGCCCTTGATCCACATGTTCGCGAATTGGTTACGCCCGAGGGTGTCGACCTGCGGGTGCGCGTCGCATCGATGAGCGAGCGCGCGGGGGCCTTGATCATCGATTTGGTCATCATCGTAGCCATCCTAATTGTGACGACCCTTATTGTCCTGGGGTTCGCCGCCGCAACCCGTCTGCAAGGCGCGGGCGAGGCCGCCGCCATCGTGTGGATGCTGGGCGCGTTCGTGTTGCGCAATTTCTACTTCACCGTCTTCGAAGCCAGTCCGCGGGCGGCGACACCGGGCAAGCGCGCCATGGGATTGCGTGTCGCGGCCCGCAGCGGCGGGGCATTGCGGGTAGATCAAGTCGTTGCGCGCAACGCGATGCGCGAACTGGAACTCTACCTGCCGATCGGATTTCTGTTTTCTCGTGGCAGCGACATCGGCGCCGTCATCATCCTATGCGGAATCATTTGGTGCGCCACCTTTGTGTTGTTTCCGCTATTCAATCGGGATCGGCTGCGGTTGGGCGATGTGATCGCAGGCACCTGGGTGCTGCGCACGCCGAAACAGGTGTTGCTGCCAGACATGGCCGGCGCCAGCGCCGAGCATCATGGCTTTGCCTTCACAGATGCGCACCTCGCGGCCTATGGCGTAAAAGAGCTGCAGGTGCTTGAAACCGTACTCCGGACGGCGGAGCCACAGGCGATGGCTGCGGTCGCCGAGCGCATCCGCGGCAAGATCAACTGGCGCAAGGCGCCCGCCGAGGAAGATCACGCGTTCCTACGCGCCTACTACACCGCACTGCGCCGTCATCTCGAACAGCGCCTCCTGTTCGGCGTGCGCAAGCGCGACAAGCACGATCGATCCTGAGCTACTCGAAAACCGCGGCCAGATCCGCGACGCTGACGCCCTCTTTGGCCTGGCGCAGCTCGACGTAGAGCGCGGCCGTCCCGACTGCACTCACCATCGAAGTCATCGCGCCCACGATCGCTCCCACCGCGGCGATGACAAGCGTGAACACGTCAAGCGGGGCGGCGAAGCTGGTGGAGGCGGCCGCAGCGCCGGCAAGCGCCGTGAACGCCACTTCTACAATCCACGCGGCAACGACATATAGAAGCATCAAGCCGAAGACTGCCCAGCGCCTCCCCTCGGTCAACTCCCCGCTACGCCCCAATGCGGCGGTCGGCCCTAAGTCTTCGGCCACAAGCGCAGGCGTCGCCACCACCCAGCGCACCGCGAGATAAATGCCAGGAACGAGCAAGAGCAGTGCTCCCAAGAGCACGCCGATTCCGGTGAGCAACGCCACGATGAAGAGCGGAAAGAAGTAGCGAATGCCATCGCCGACAGCAGCGCTCAGCGATACTTTGCCGCGAGAAAGATCGTCGATTGAGGCGCGCGTAAGCATGGCCATGAGCACATACGCGAAAATCATTGTCGCCAGCGCGGCGCCCAGCGCCAGTCCAACTGGGTCGACGCCCCACAACAGGCCCTGCAATGCATAGCCTTGAAGAAGAGCCAGTGCGAATTGCGGTGCACCCACCAACAACAACGAGAGAAACATGAACGCTGGGAAGTTGCGGACAACCAGGCCAAACGACCGCGCGATGACGCGGCCGAGGTCGAATTGCCCGACTCCGCTCACATCCGTCACATCCGCCCCCAAGCAGAACTATTGAGCCGCCAACTCCAGCTGCGCGCGGGTGCGCGCGGCGCGGATACCGGGGAAGAAGCCGCCGAAGAAGCCGATGACCAGCGCCATAATGACCGCGGTCAGAACGATTTGGGGGGACAGGTCGAACTTGAAGACGAGCTGTGTGAAGCCCGATCCCAATGTCGAGGTGGTGCGGCCGTTGAAGGCGATGAAAGCGATCACAATTCCCAGGATGCCGCCCAACATCGAAAGCGCCAGCGCCTCAACCATAGTGCCGAAGAAAGCCGCCCAACCGGAAAAGCCGATGATGCGCAAGGTCGCGATCTCGCTCGCGCGCGCAGCCACCGACGAATACATCGTGTTCACCGCGCCCGCGAGCGCGCCGATGGCCATCAGGATGCCCAGCACCCAGGCAATGAAGATGAACTGATCGGACTGCGACGCCTGGCGGGCGTAGTATTCGCGCTCGCTCAATATCTCCAGGCCTTGAAGACGCGGATCGGCCTCGGCCCATGTCTTGAAGGCCGCGACCGCCTCGGCCGAGGACAGCTGAAGGCGCATCGTTTGGAAGACGTTGGGGCGATTGAAGAGACTTTGGGTTACGGCGATGTCGGCCCACAATTCAGACTCGAACACCGTGCCTGGCGCTTCGAAGACGCCGACAATACGCCACTCGCTGCCGCGAATGCGCACCGACTGGCCGAGGTCAAAGCCGGCGAACTCGCGGATCAAACCAGCGCCCACCACAATCTCATTGCTGCCAGGGCTGAACATGCGCCCTTGCGTGATTTCCACGCCGCGGCGTAGCGCCAAGCCTTCCGGGCCGATGCCGCGGAACGGCATGTTGGCGTTGGTGTTTGTCGAACGCTTCAAGCCGTCGACAATGACCATCAATTCGCCAGACGCCAGTGGCCTGCCGTCGCGCTGCACCACGCCGGGCCCGGATGTTAGGATCGTGAGCTGATCGCGGCTGACAACGCTGTTGAGTTCCGCGTTGGAGCCCTCGCGGATAACCATCACGACGTCGTCCGATCCAGACCCCTCCACGGTGCGGCTGAGGCCCTGGGCAAGCGCCAGAAAGAAGAGCAGCACAGCTATGGTGAGCGCCACCGCCACTACGCTCGCAATCGACATCCAGGCGCGCTGCGGAATGGTGCGGACATTGAGCGCCGTCACGGCGCCGATCTGATTGATCAAAGAAGCCATGTTATGATGCTCCAAATATCAGCGGCGGCCGAGCGCATCGTTGATGCGCAAACGGTAGGCGGCGAGCGCCGGGCCCAGTCCGGTGACGAGGCCTAGCAGCAAAGCAATGATCGCGGCGTACAGAAGCACGATTGGCGCGAAGTAAATCGGCGGGCCGCCGCCATTGGACGCCAGCGCCAACAGACCAGCAGCAGCGGCGCAGCCGAGCGTCGCGCCCAGGAACGACAGCAGCATGGACTCGCCCAGCACCATGCGCAGCACGCGCCAGGAGGAGAAGCCCAACGTCTTCATGACGCCGACCTCCTTGGTGCGCTCGCGCACCGCGAGCGCCATAGTGGTGCCCACGATCAAGAGGATGGCGACAAACGCGGCGCCCACCACTAGCGACACCACCAGTGCTATGTTGCCAAGCTGCGCGGTAAAGGACTTGTTGAACGTCTCTTCATCCTGCGTAGAGGTTTCGTCCTGCGAGTTCATGAAGCGACCGTCGATGGCGGCCGCGACCTGATCGTTGACATCCGCGGAGGTGGTCAGGAACGGCACCCAACCGACGCGATCGCGCCCAAAAGTGACGGTCTCGTTGTAGTAGTCGTAGTGGATCAGCACGGCACCGGTCTGCGAGCTGCCTTGCGGCGTTGGGATGGTCCCCGCCAGGGTGAACTCCCAAGTCGAGTTGCCGGTGTTGCGGTTGGTGAAGATGTTGGAGTTGATCGGGATGCGCTGGCCGATGCGCCAGCCGTAGCGCTCCGCAATGGGTTCCGCCACAAGCATCGAGGCACGATCGTTGAAAAACGCGTCGCGCTGCTCCGGCGGGATTTCGGTCAGATCTTCTGAATAGACTTGAAAGTAGGTCTCCGGATCGACCGCGAAGACGGTCAGGAAGCCTCGCTGCTGATCCTGATAGTAGCCGCCGAACCAGTTCATGTGAGTGGCGACGGCGACGCCCTCCATCGCCGCGATGCGCTCATAGTGCGCAATCGGCAGCGACTGGGTGAAGTTCACGCGTGACAGCGTCACCATCCGCGTCGGGAGCGTGTTGAACGTGCTGATTGCGATGTTGAACGAAATGATGCCGCTGAAGATCAGGAAAGCGATCATGATCGACACGACAAGAAGAATGGTGCGCACAGGTTTGCGCCACAAATTCTTCCACATCAAAGCACGGTCGTTCATGCCGCGAGCTCCGCCTCGTTGAAGCGGCCCTTGTCGAGGTGCAAGGTGCGCTTGGCGAACTTCGCGGCCTCGGCGTCATGGGTGACCATGATGATGGTCTTGCCGAGGTCTCGATTGAGCAATTGCAGCGTGCCGAGAATTTCATCGGCGGTGGCGCGGTCAAGGTCGCCGGTCGGTTCGTCACAGAGCAGCAGCTTCGGATCGGACACCATCGCGCGCGCGATCGCTACCCGCTGTTGCTGACCGCCCGACATCTCGCGCGGGCGGTGGCGGGCGCGATCTTCGAGACCCACGATCTTCAAAGCTGTGGCAACGTTCTCTCGCCGCTTCTTGGGGGAGAGTTTGGTCAGCAGCAGCGGCAGTTCGACATTCTGGGCGGCGGTCAGAATCGGCATCAAATTGTAGAACTGGAAAATGAAGCCCACATTCGAGGCCCGCCAGGCGGTTAGCTGGCCTTCGTTGAGCTTTTCAATGTGCTTACCGTCGAACTCGATGGCGCCTTTGTCGGGCCGATCGGTGCCGCCGAGCAAGTTGAGCAGAGTGGTCTTGCCCGAGCCCGATGGTCCCATGATCGCGACGAAATCGCCCTGCTCTATGTGCATCGTCAGCTTGTTGAATATGGAAATCTTCTCCTTGCCGCGCGTGTAGCTCTTCTCCACATCGGTGAGGCGAATAAGGTCGGTCATTGCAACAACTCCCGCGGCGAGCCTCTGGTCTCGCCGCCCAAAATCCAGTGAGCTTCTAGGGCTGAACGACGCCCCTCCGCAATCGGCTTTCGATTAGTCGCCGCCGCTACGGCGTTCGGATGCAGGCTCTCAGGTCGCTTCTTCCAGGAAGCGCACGCTGATAGCCATTTCCGGCAGAATGCGCGGGTCCAGTTCGTCGAAGCCGATGCGAACGCGCACTGTCGCGCGGCTGCGGTCGGCAGATGGGATGGTGGCGATCACCCGCGCCGGGAAGGTTACATCGGGATAAGCGTCGAGCACCGCCTCCACGCGCTGCCCCTCGGAGACGCGCGCGATGTACGCCTCGCTGACGTCGACTTCGATCTCCAGGCTCGACATGTCGACGATCGTGCAAACACCGGTGCGGGTAAAGCCGCCTCCAGCGGACACTGGCGAAATGATCTCACCCGGCTGCGCGGCCTTTGCCACCACAACGCCAGAAAACGGCGCTCGAATTTCATAGCGATCAAGCTGAGCGGAAGCGCGCGACGCGTCGGCACGACTGGCGTTCCTCTCCGCCAACGCCTGCTGATAGCGCGATTCAGCGGCGGTCAGCGCCGCATCGCTTGCGAAACCGCGCTCAGACAAAGCCCGCGTACGATTGAGCTGACGCTCGGCTTCGGCCAAGTCTGCCTGCGCCCGATCGGCGCGCGCACGCGCGCTCGCGGCATCGGCGCGTGCCAGCGTCGGCTCCAATACCGCCAAGACCTGGCCGCGGCGTACAAATTGTCCCTCCTCGACGCGCACTTCCAGCAAGCGGCCCGTCACTTCGGCGGCAACTGTCGCCTGTGTGCGCGCCACCACGTATCCGGAAGCCACGAGGCCGCCTGCCACAGAGGGCGACCCCGGCGCCGCCGTGTCAGCAGCCTGAACCGGCGGCGCAGGCGGCGGCGCGGGCTTCAAGAGCCACCCCGCGCCAGCGCCTACCACCATGCACACCGCGCCCACGGCCGTGGGAACGATCCAAGCGGGGCGCCCTTCGCCACCGCCTTCATCCTCGTCGCCGCCTCGTTCTATCCGCAGCGACTTGAGCATTTCGGACTTGTCGTTCAAAGCTGCGCCCGCCTTCTTGCCAAGCCGCCGAACCCTAGCGGTTGGCCCTCTGTTTCGCAAACCAACGCTCCTCAAAGCGCACTTTGCCTTCAATACGGTTAAGCGCTGCGGCGCGGATGCCACAGCGCCGTGTCGCGGAACCACGATTGAATCGTGGGGGCAGTTCGGCGATGTTCCCCCAGTTCTCTTGGGGGATCGTCATGACTCAGGCGCTCAACGCCACCTTCTTTGCCTTCCGCAATCGCGGGCGCGGCGGTGTGCTTACGATGATGACGATCGCCTACATGGTGCTCGCGCTGATCGTCAGCGGCGGGTTTTTCGCGCTGAATTTTCAGGGCTTCATAGACTACATGGCGTGGGCAGGTTCGCTCAGCCAAGTCGACGCCAACGACCCAAATGCGGTCTACGCGATGACACCTCCCGCAAGCGTCGTGGCGCTCATGCCATCCTACTTGCTGGTCATGTTCTTGACTTACCTGTTGCTCGCAGCGTTCGAGGCGGGCGCGTTGCGCTGGATGATCCGCGGCGAGACCGAGGGCCTGTTCGGCTTGTCTCTCGGCGCCGACACCTGGCGTGTGTGGTCGGGTTATTGGCTGTGGCTCATCTTTTTCATGCTCGGCTATTTGGGCTTCATCATCTTCATGCTGATTGCAGGCGGGCTCGGCGTTGCATTCGCGGGCGCCGCCGGGGGCAGCGCTGGCGGCGCCATGGCGGCTCTGCTGATCGCGCTTGCCATGATCGTCTACATGATCGCTTGGCTTTATTTCGCGGTGCGCTTAGCGCCTGCATCGGCGGCTTCGGTGGGACGCAAGCGCTTTTCCTTCTTTGACGCTTGGAAGGTCACCAAAGGCCGCTTCTGGGCGCTGTTCGGCGCCTACCTTCTGCTGTTCGTGATCTTCATCGTCGCCTACATCATCGTGGCCCTCATTCTTGGCGTGGCGCTCGGCTTCTCGCTTGCGTCCCAGGCCAACCAGATCGACCCCAACGATCCGGCCGCGGTGTTTGGCCTGTTCGCTTCACCCGGGCCGCTCGCCGCACTGATTGTCACGATAGTCGTCATGACCGCCGCTTCGCTGCTGGTTTATGTGGGCATGTGGGGCATCAATGCACGCGCGGTGCTCGCGGCCGCCGATGAAGGCAAGATCGACGGCGTGATCAACGCGGAAATCGCGAAGACGTTTGAGTAAGTCTTGGCGCAACCGCTGAAAGCAACGTTCTTCGCGCTCAAACGGCGCGAGCCGGGCGGCGTGCTCGCGCGCACGGTCGCGGTGCATTTTGTGCTGAGCGCCGCGTTCGCGGCTATCGCCTTCGGCGCTGGATTTCTGGCACTCGTGTTGCTCGGCGAAGCACTCGAAGCTGAGAGTCTTGGCGTGCTCGCGGGCCTGCTGGTGTTGTTTGCCGTCGGCGTCTTCGGGTACTTCATCGCACTGGCTTCGTTTGAAGCGTCGTGCCTGCGCTGGTTCATTCGTGGGCAGCGCAGCGGGTTTCTGGGCTTCAGCTTGCGCGGCGAAACCTGGCGAATCTATGCAGGGCACTGGCTCTGGTTCGCGATTTCGGCGCCGCTTGCGGTTATCGCGGTAACGGCGCTGAGTTTTCTCGCCGAAGCCTCGCCGACTATTGGGTCTTGGCCGCCCTTGGCGTTGCTTGCGGCAATACTGCTATTGTCGGTCCGGCTTGCGTTGCGTTTCGCGCCGGGCGGCGGTGCCTCCATCGCCGCGGGGCGCTTCGCTTATTTCCAAGGCGCTCGCGCCGTTAAGGGCCGCTTCTGGTCATTGCTGAGTTCGTTCGCGACAATTTGGGTGTTGGTCGCGCTCATTTGGATTGGGCCTTTCATCGCGCTCGGGATGGGCGTGTTCGCGTTCGTCGGCGACAGCCCCGAGACCGCCGACACAATAAATTTCGCGATGACGGTCGTGCTGGTGGCGGTCACGCTTTTCGTCCACCTGACATTCACGCTGCTCAGCGCCGGCATTAACGCGCGCGCCGTCATCGTTGCGACTGAGGAAGGCAAACTCGAAGGGATGACGGTGAATGTGGCGGAGGTGTTCGCCTAGCCGCTCGCGCGCTTCCTGGCCGGCTTGCGCGCGGGTTTCGCAGCGGGCGCGGCGATCACTTTCGCGCGTTGCTTCGCGTTGCGTTCGCCGTGGCGTTTCAGCGCTTCGGCCAAGTAGCGCCCGGTGTGACTCTCCTTAACCTTCGCCACATCCTCAGGCGTGCCAGCTGCTACGATGCGCCCGCCGCCGTCGCCGCCTTCCGGCCCC
>CAYRHK010000004.1:0-26278 GCA_964423825.1 uncultured Terricaulis sp.
AGCGTGGGATTCATAACCCCAAGGTAGGTGGTTCAAGTCCACCCGCCACCACCATGTTTCAACAAACTGTCGGATTCCGTGGACCTTGACTCAAATTCCACGGGATTGATTCAAGGGGCCTTTCCCGGATGTCTGGCCGGGAGCGACACCCCCCAAACAGTCGGAACCTCGCTCCCAATTTGCACATTCGTGGGTTAGCCTTCGGAGCGGTGCACCGTTGCTCACGTGGCCGGCTATGCTGGACCATTGCCTAGGCAGCGAAATCGTGCGGCAGCGAAGCCGCAATCAGAGAGCCGGAGAGCAGGAATGGGGGACGCGCCCATCGGCGTCGCAACGGCTGCCACTGACCGGATCGCGGCGGCTCAGCTAAACCGTGAGTGTTTGTGCGTCACGCTGGATCGGGCAGCATTGAACGAGGCTCTTCGCGTTGCTTCCGGCGATGCGGCCTTCGCTGACCTCATCGCTCACCGCCCCCATTTGTACTCTCATGCGCCCGTGTTCTTACCCAAGAGCGACGCGGCAGCCATGAAGGCGATCGTCGCCGCGCTGGAAGCGGCTGTGGAGCTACCTGAGTATCAGGCGGCGATCATGTCCCAGGCGCCGGCGATCGCGACGCACGACTTGGGCCCACGCGGCGCTTTCATGGGTTACGACTTCCATCTTGGTGATGACGGTCCCAAGCTCATCGAGATCAATACCAATGCGGGGGGCGCGTTCTTCAACGCGTTCCTGGCCGGCGCCCAGATCGCTTGTTGCGCCGAAGTCGAGCGTGCGTTGGCAAGGGAAGCGCTCGCCGCCTTCGAACCGTCGGTTGTTGCTCTGTTCGAGGCCGAATGGCGAGCCCAACGACGCACCGATCCGCTGCGAACGATCGCCGTTGTCGATGACGCACCCGAACAGCAGTACCTCTACCCTGAATTCATTCTCGCCAAGGCGCTGCTGGAACGACACGGCTACGAAGCCTTGGTCGTCGATGCAGGTGAGCTTCGGTATGAGGATGGCGTACTCAGGGCGGCGGGACGTCAGATCGACTTAGTCTACAACCGCCTCGTGGATTTCGCGCTCGCTGCGCCAGAGCACGCTGCATTGCGGGGCGCCTATCTCGACGGCGCCGTCGTGCTCACGCCCAATCCCCGGAATCACGCGCTCCATGCCGACAAGCGAAACTTGACGCTGCTCTCGAACCAAGCGGCGATGCGCCAATGGGGCCTGTCGGACGAACACCTACGCTCGCTCAGCAGCATGCCATGCTCGCGACGTGTCACCAGGGAGAACGCCTCAGAGCTTTGGTCCGAGCGCAAGCATTACTTCTTCAAGCCGGCCTCCGGGCATGGCGGCAAGGCGGTCTATCGCGGCGACAAGCTGACCAAGACGGCATGGGAGACGATCCTCAACGGTGACTACATCGCGCAGGACTTCGCGGCGCCGAGTGAACGGACGATCCTACTCAACGGCGAGCACGTGCAGCGGAAGCTTGACGTTCGTCTTTACACGTACGCCGGTGAAGTGCTCCTGGCCGCTGCGCGTCTCTACCAAGGACAGACCACGAATTTTCGGACGCCCGGCGGGGGCTTCGCGCCGGTGTTTTTCGTCTGAAAAGCGTCGGATCGCATGTCTTGATATGTGCGCCTTCCTGCACGTAATATGAAATCATGAAACAACCATCCCGCACCGCCGCCGCGAACGCGTGCCTTGCCGTCCTTGACGCGGACTTTTTCAAGGCCTTCTGCGAACCGGCACGCCTCGAAGTCGTTCGCCAGATGATCAAACTGGGCCGGGCCGATATCGGTGAGATTGCTGATGGCCTCCCGCAGGACCGCTCCGTCGTATCGCGTCACCTGCAAGTGTTGGAGCAAGCAGGCATAGCGGCATCTACGAAAGAAGGCCGGCGCGTCTTCTACGAACTCGACGGTCCGGTGATCATGGACAAGCTCGCCGCCATGACGGACGCGTTCACCCCGCTTGTCGCCACGTGCTGCCCCGGGCCCAAACGCAAGGCTCGGAGCTAGACACGAAGGCCTTCAGCGTCCCATAGCCAGTCCTCGCTGCACGGCTGGCCGAGCACTTACGTCAGCGAACCATTGTCGAACGTGAGGCATGGGACCGACCAAGTCAGGTCGTGCAGTGGCCATGGGTTCAAGAGCGACCCTGATCCAAGGAAACACCGCTATGTCAGCGATGGAATAATCGCCGGCAAGGTAGGCGTGTTCGGAAAGCTGCTGCTCCATCACATGCAGCAGACGCACCGCCTCGATGGAGAACCGCTCGATGGCATGGGGGCATTTCTCCGGCGCCTTGCTGGTGAAGTGGTGCGCTTCGCCAAACCTTGGGCCAACATTGGCCACCTGCCAGATCGTCCAACTCATGCACAGGGCGCGATCCGGCGGGCTCTGCGGCATCAACCTCCCAAACTTCTCGGCCAAATAGATGAGTATCGCGGCGGATTCGAAAACGGTGACGGGCTCCGGCGGGTCGCGATCGACGATAGCTGGAATCTTTCCGTTCGGGTTGATGCGCGTGAAGTCCGGGTGGAACTGCTCGCCTTTACCGATATCGACGAAGTGCGTCTCGTAGGACGCTCCACACTCTTCCAGCATGATCGCGATCTTGCGTCCGTTCGGCGTCCTCGCCGCATAGAAGTCAATCATGACCCATCCGCCGCAGCACGTGCTTCCGTCAGCGCCGCCTATGCTTCATCAGATACGACGCCGTCCCGCAGGAACGCCAAGGCGGCTTGCACATATTCCTCATCCTCTTCTTGCATGGGCATGTGCTGAGAATTTCGAAGGTAGTGAATGCCCTGGACGCCGGCGATGTCGTTGGCCAGCCTGCGCGCCAAATGCGGACCGAAATTCTCGTCGCGCTCACCCCACAGCAGCAATACTGGCCGGTCGAATGCCCGCATGCCCGGTAGCGCCGTCATAGTGATGTTGTTGTGGGTCTCGTCCATCTGCCAGGAGAAGAAACGCCGCAACCGCTGCCAACGCTCCGGCGTGGCGATGTGCGGCAGCGTGTAGGCGTCCAACACTTCTGTCGTGAGCACCGCTTCGTCTTCGACGGCGATCGAGAAGATTTCACGCCGGACCGGTTCGATGTGAAGCGCTTGGTAGATCAGCGGGCTAGTGATCGGGTTTACAATCATCCGGAGATAGGGCAGTTCCGGCTCGCTTGGCCATTGATCGTATGCCTCGACATTGGTCAGGATGACGCGCTGGAGGCGGTCGGGATCAGCCTGCATCAGCAACTGCACGGTGGCGCCGCCGTGGTCATGGCCGATGAAATCAGCCGACTGGATGCCGAGCGCGTCCATCAGCCGGCGCACCATCTCGACGTCCTGTGGTAGTCGATAGTCTTGATCGAGGCGCACCGGCGTGTCGCCCAAGCCGTAAAGGTCCGGCACGATGACGCGATAGTGCTGCGCTAGAACCGGAATGATCTCGTTCCACTCGTAGGCGCTGAACGGACAGCCGTGCAGGAGAATGAGCGGCGGTCCCTCACCGATGTCGATGTAGGCGATCTGGGTGTCGCCCAGTGTGATCAGTTGCTTCTGTTGCGAGAAACCGTCGTCAGTAAACTCTCCAGGCTCCACGGCCCAGCGTCCGTCGTGTGGGATGAACATGCCTGAACGCCAAGCGAGAAATGTCCAGCCCGCTGCCAGGATCGCGACAACAAGGCCTACACCAACCAGTATCCGGCGCATCGTCCATCCTTATGTGCATATTGGTGCCTATATGCATAAACACTAGCAGGGGTGAGTCAACCCGGGACGAGATGGTTAGGCGGATCGCGGGATCGCTGGGAACGGCCGTCGGTAAGGCTCGGTAATGCCGCGCGCCTTTGGGCTTCAACCGCGCCGACAACCGGCTCGCTGAGAAAGCCGGCTGGGACAAAGTGCAAGATGGGAGCCGTGCCACTCATCTTCGCCACGACTTAACGCCCAGCGCGCACACGCGCGCCATCTTCCAAGGCATCAGGGGGAAACATGACGATGCGATCGCCCTCGGAGAGGCCGTTGACTACCGCGCGATAGCGCTCACCGCCGTCGCCGAGCGTCACTGGCGCCAAGCGCGCACGCCCGCGTTCGACGCGAAACACAGCCCAGGTCTCGCCGTCACGCACCAAGGCGTCGACCGGGATACGCAGAACATTGGCTTGTTCGCTGATCACGGCCCGCACATCGACGCGAAACTGATGGCCCAGAGGCGGCGCACTCGCGGGGTCCTCGAGCCGCACGATGACGTTAACGCGCTGCTCTTCAACGCCAAGCGCTGAAATCTTCGTGTGTGCGTACGGCTCGATGCGTGAGATACGGGCAGGAATGGGTGTGTCGCCGCCCCAGTTTTCGATCCAGGCGCGCGCGCCGGCGCGCAGCAGGATGGCGTCCTGCGACAAGAACTCCGCCACCACTTCAAGGTCGCCAGGATTGCCAATTTCGATGAGCGGCGCGCCGGCCAGCGTGATGGTTTCGCTCTCCTGCAAGATGCGAAGCACGCGGCCCTCCGCAGGGCTGCGCACATCCACGCGCGAGCGCGCTCGCCCGCCGCTCCCCGCCGCCGCTTGCGCCCGCTGCAACTCTGCGCGCGCAGCCGAGACTGTCGCGCGCGCCGCGCGCAATGTCGCGTTGGCGTTGTCGAGCGCCGCGCGCGATGCGAAACCTTCCGCGGCAAGGGCGGCGATCCGTTCTTGGTTCTGACGCGCCAATTCGGCCTGCGCTTCGGCCGCCGCGAGCGCCGAACGAGCGGCGCCGACGCCAGCGCGCATTTCAGCGGCGATGCGCGCGTCCAGAAGCGCGGGATCAGCGGGCGTGATCGCGGCGACGACCTGCCCGCGCGCGACCTCATCTCCGGGCTCCAATTCAATACGCTGAAGCTCGCCGCCAACAGGCGCGGCGATAACAAACACATCATGGATGCGGGTACGACCTTCGTCGGTGATCTCGCGATTGACTTCGCCGCGATCGATTACCGCGATGTCCACGATCTGAGCGTGCGGCCAGAGCATCCAGGCGAAGAACAGCGCCAATGCGCCGGCAGCGCCCGCCCAAATCCATTGCGCGCGGGAAAATTGTGGCGCCTTGAGTTGGGATAGATCCAATCGCGGCAAAGTTTTGGGAGCTGCATCCATGAGCTTCAATCCCTCGCCTTCAGCACGCCCACCATGTCTAGGCGATCGACATCGCGCCGCACGATCAAAGCGGCAATTATCACGCAGGCAAGCGTGAACGCGACCGCGAACGCGTAGCTCGACGGGTCGAACACCCAGGGAAACGCGTACATATCCGTGCGGAAGAGCTGCATCAGCCACATCGCCATGCCGGTACCGATCAAACAGCCAAACGGAACCGCAAACAATGCGAGCACCGCGATTTCGCCCACCAGCACATATGACACTTCCGCGCGCGTGAACCCAAGCACACGTAGTGTCGCCAAATCCCGCTCCTGCTCCGCCAGCGTCACGCGCGCGGCGGAGAACGCCACGCCGCCCGCCATCACCGCCGCGAAGGCCGAATAGATCGCAATCATCAGCCCAATGTGTTCGTCGAAATTGGTCCGCATGGAGCGCTCTGCGAGCGCGACGAAACTGGCGCCGACAAGGGCCGGCGCTTGCTTGAGCGCTTCATTGAAACGGGTGTGCCGGGCCGGATCCAAGCGCACATGGGCGCCGCTGATGCGGTCCGGTTCGCGCATCAGCCGGGCCAAAGCGTCTAAGTTCATGTAAGCCGACGACCCCAGCATCGGCTCGGCGATGCCGCCGACGCGCGCACGCACCACAAGCCTTCGTCCCCGCGTCTGCTCGATTTCGATTGTGTCGCCCGGCGCGACGCCAAGTTTCTCGGCCAAAGAGCGGGCCAACGTCACGCCGGCGGTGGAGAGCGCCGTCGGTTCGCCGCCTTGCCCAATCGCACGACTCAAGCGGGCGCCCTCAGGCACGCCGACAATGGCCTCCTGCACGCGTCGCGTTCCGTGTCGGAAGATCACGTCTTCCATGCGGAACGGTTCGGCATAGGCCACGCCCGGCAAACGCTCGACAGCGTGCAGCACGCCCAACTCGCGGGACTCAATGAAGGTGAGCGTCACGTCCTGCCGATTACTTTGGCCAAAATGCACGTCCAGCAGATAATCCATCACCGCTGGGAACGATCGCGCGACAATCAACAGCGCGATGGCGAAGGCGACGCCAATCGCCGTGGTCGCGGCGCGGCGAGGGTAGCGAAGTATCCGCCGGGCGATGACGCGGCTCTTGGCGTCGAGGTCGGCGGCGATCGCGTCCATCAATCCGCCCATGCGCTTGAAGGAAGCCGGCTGCGGCGGTTGCAGCGCCGCAGCCGGCGCCAGGCGCGCCGCGCGCAGGACTGAGAAAAGCGCGCCCGCCGCGGCCGCGACCAGCCCGGCGATCCAAGCGCTTGCGAATGTCAGCGGGGACGCGACGAACTCCAACCGCGGAAAATGGTAGTATTGCAGATACATGTCGGCGACGCCGCGCCCGAACCATACTCCCGCGATCGAACCTAATACTGCCCCGCCGCACGCCAACAGAAGCGCGCTCTTGGCGTAATGCCATGCGACAGCGGCATCCGTGTAGCCGAACGCCTTCAGGAGCCCGATGTTGGAACGCTCCGTGGCGATGACGCGGCCGAGCGCGATGTTCACCAGAAACGCCGCCACCGCCAGGAAGAACACCGGCAGGAAGATGGCCATGGTCGAGAGCTGATGGAGTTCCTCGGTGAGGTAGCGGTCGGAAATCATGCGATCACGCCCATAGGCGCCGCTTGAGCCGTACGGACGCAAGATGCGATCCAGCGCCTCGATCGTGCGTGCGGAATCAGCATTGCGCGCGAGACGGATGACCGCTTCGTTGAAGGCGCCATCAAGGTCGAATGCGCGCGCCAGCGCCTCGCGCCCCATCCAAATGACGCCGAAGCGTTCCGGTTGCGGGAACAACTCACCCGGTGCCGACACGAAAATGAATTCCGGCGAGTTGGCGATCCCGACGATGCGCAGATCCTCACGCCGCCCGTGCAAGGTTGCGCTCAACCTATCGCCAACTCCGAGCTCGAGCGCGGTGGCGAAGGCTTCGCTGATCAACACTTCGCGCGGTTGCGCGGGGTCTGGCCAGCGCCCGCGTTTCAGAACCAGATCGTTGACGCGCGGGCGGCCATGCTCCGGCAAGGACACCAGCCGCGCCGAGGCTGGCTCCTCGATCTTCTCGACATCCAAGAGCGCCAATCCCGCGATCCGCGTTTCCACGGCGCCCACGCCGGGCGCATCGGCGATCGCCGCGGCCACCCGATCCGGCGCGCGTACCAATGACACGGCCAAATCCGCCATGCGGCGCTCCGCATAGTACTCCGCGCGGGTGCGTTCGAGCGATTCCCGCATGCCGACCGCCATCACGAACACCGAGAGGCCGCACGCCAGCACCAGCATCACCGCCAACGCGTGCACGCGCATGCGCCAGAGGTCTCGCCAGAGCTTCTTATCGAGCGCGCGCATCACCAGACAAGCTCTGATGGCGCGGCGCGTTTGGCGTTGACCTCCACGCCGCGGATGCGCCCGTCCAGAAACCGCACAACGCGATCACCGAGCCGCGCGACATCGGCATTGTGGGTCACGATCAGCGTCGTCGCCTTGGTCCGCGCGTTGATTTCAACCAGCGCTTCCAGCACGCGCACACCGGTCTTGACGTCAAGGGCACCGGTAGGTTCGTCGCACAGCAACACCTCCGGCCGCTTGGCGATGGCGCGCGCCAGCGCCACACGCTGCTGCTCGCCGCCCGAGAGTTGGGCAGGAAAATGCTCCATGCGATCGGCGAGGCCGACAAGCGAAAGCGCCTCTTCCGCCGTCAGCGGGTTCTCGGCGATCTCGCGCACAACCTCGACATTCTCGCGTGCGGTGAGACTTGGGATCAGATTGTAGAACTGAAAGATGAAACCGACATGAGCGCGCCGGTATCGTGTGAGCGCCTTGTCATCCATGGCCGACAGCATCTCGCCATGAAAGGCGACCTCGCCTTCACTGGCGCGATCCAGCCCGCCAAGGATGTTTAGAAGCGTCGACTTGCCGGACCCAGAGGGCCCCAACATCACCAGGAGTTCACCCTCGGCGATGTCGAGATCGATACCGCTCAATGCATGCACCGCCGCCGGCCATTCGCCATAGGTCTTGGTCAAACCGCGGAGGCTAAAAGCCTGTTGCACGTCCCTTTCCGCCTCCGTGGGCCCCAAATGGCTACCTCCGATACGCCAACGGTCGCCTTGCGCATGATCAAGGCGGCGAGGGCTTGCGCTTCTCAAGGCCAGCTGAGTCCGCACTCCGGTCGCGTCGTCGCTACGCTCTACTGTTGTCTAGAGTTTGGCCACGCAGGCCACACTGCCGCGCTACGCATCAGCCTCGCGCGCAGCCACATCCAGAACGTCCACCAACCGCCCGACGCCAGGGCCACCGTGACGCTTACCGCCAGCAAGGTCGAGGATGGCGACGCCACCCCAAACATCTCTCTCAGAGGCGCAATCACAAACACAAGCAGCATGAGCGCGGCTATGATCGACACGATCAACCAAAAGATGCGCCGGTGCGCCGCAAAAAGCCGCCCCTCGGCCGACATCGCGTCGCTCAAAGCCAAGATGAGATTGGCTGCGACGAGCGTGATGAACGCCGCGCCCCGCGCTTCAGCCTCTGGGCCTGTCGACAGCGTCCAGAGATAGATTCCATGCACGCCGACAAGCACGCCAACGCCTTGCGCCGCCGCGAGCGCGAGCTGCGTTGCGCCAAACAGCCCTTCGTCGGCTTTCCTCGGCGGGCGCTTCATTGCAGCGGCTTCGCTGGGTTCACCTTCAAACACCAGGCTGCACAGCGGGTCGATCGCGAGTTCGAGCAGAACCACATGCATTGGATAGAGTAGCGGCGGCAGTCCCATCAGCACCGGCGCCAACGCCAGACCCGCGATTGGTATGTGAATTGCGGTGATATAGGTCAGCGCGCGACGCAGATTGGTGAAAATGCGCCGCCCCAGCCGCACGCCGCCGACGATCGAGACAAAGCTATCGTCCAGCAGCACCAAATCAGCAGCTTCGCGCGCCACATCCGTGCCCTTGCGCCCCATGGCGATGCCGATGTGCGCCGCCTCGAGCGCCGGCGCGTCGTTGACGCCGTCGCCGGTCATGGCCACCACTTCGCCGTTGGCCTTCAGCGCTTCGACAATGAGCAGCTTTTGCTCCGGCGCGATCCGCGCGAACACCCGCGTCTCGCGAACACGCTCGCGCAACAGCGGGAACGGCAAGTTTGCCACGTCTGCGCCAAGCATGACGCCTCCGGTGACATTGACGCCCGCTGCGCGCGCAATGGCGCGCGCTGTTGAAGAATGGTCGCCGGTGATCATCATCACTGCGATCCCCGCCCTTGTTGCTTCCGCCAATGCACTCGGCACATCGGCCCGCACAGGATCAATGAAGCCCAACAAGCCGACAAACGCGAACTTAGCCTCGCTGGGGTCATCGACGAAGGCGCCTTCGCCCTCGAGACGCGCGACGCCGAGCACGCGCAACCCCTGCTCCGCGAACTCGTGGGTGCGTGCTTCGAGTACTTGCGCTTGCTCCGCAGGCAAATCACACAGCTTGAAGATCGCTTCCGGCGCGCCCTTGGCGGCTGCGATCCAGCTTTCGTCGGGGCGCCGCCACAATTGCACGACGGCCATCCGCTCCGGGCGCAACGGCCAATGGCGTTCCAGGATGTCGTGATCGAGCGCACACCCCGCGCGCGCGCAAAGCTCATGAATGGCGCGATCCATCGGATCGATGGGGCGCGCTGAAGACGCGCGCCTCGCACCGGCCAACATCTCGATCCCATGCGCGGGCAACGTCGCTCGCGTCTCGACTGAAACCTCTCCTGCCTGCGTCCACAGCCGCGCCAAGCGCATGTGATTTTCCGTGAGCGTGCCGGTCTTGTCCACACAGAGCACGCTCGCCCCGCCCAACGTCTCAATCACCGCGTTGCGGCGCACGAGCACGCGATGGGTTGCGAGCCTCCAGGCGCCAAGCGCCAAGAAGACCGCGAGCACCATGGGAAATTCTTCAGGGATAAGCGAGATCGCGACCGTGAGCCCCGCCAGCACGCCGCCGATCCAATCGGCGCGCAAGAGCCCGTAAGCGAGGGCGATGGCAATGCAAAATCCGATCGCGAACAATCCCAACAGCCCCACCAGACGCGCGGCCGTCCTCTGCAACGGCGTCGGCCCCTGGGCGATGTCGGCGAGCGAGCGGCCGATGGCGCCGAGCGCCGAATTCGCGCCCGTGCGGGTCACACGCGCGACGCCTTGGCCGCGCACGATGAGCGTGCCCGAGAACAAGTAGGGCGACTCCTGCCCTTGCGACGTCGGCGCCGCACTCTTCTCCTCACCAGCGCGCGCAATGCGTTTGGCGACCGGCACTGACTCGCCCGTGAGTGTGGATTCGTCGACGCTCAGCACATCGCCGCCTACTAGCACGGCGTCGGCGACCAGGCGTTCGCCTTCGCCGATCAGCACGATATCGCCAGGGACAAGCTCGCGCGCGGATAAGATACGCTCCATCCCGCCGCGAACGACGCGCGCCGACGGCTGCGCCAGGTCGCGCAACGCAGCAAGCGCCCGCTCGCTGCGCACTTCCTGGAAAACGACGAGCCCAACAGCCGCGGACGCGCCCGCGAGCAGGAAGGCGCCTTCCATGACGTCACCAAGGCCGAGATAGAGTGCAGCCGCGCCGAGCAGCAGCAGGAACATCGGCTCACGCAGAGTCTCGATGCTGATGCGCACGATGTCGCGCCGACGCGGCCGCGGCAGCTCGTTCGCGCCGAACTCTGAGAGCCGTTGCGCCGCCTCCGCTTCGCTCAGTCCTTCCAAACTTTGCATCCCGCGCCCACCTCTTCGCGCCGGCGTTGCGTCTTGCACGCCCGACGCTTACCCGTAACGCGCCACCCAGCCGCCATCGACCACAAGCGCATTGCAGGTCGTGAAGCTCGCGCCTTCGCTGCAGAGCCACAGGTCCGGGCTCGCGGTCTTTTTAGGGAATCCTAGCCGCAAGCGACGAAATCTCTCGTGTTTGAATGAGGGCCAAACGTCAATGGTAGAAAATCACGAATGGCCTAGTCGCTCAAAACGTGACGCGTGCGTCAGACGCCGGCGATCGGCCTGAGCTCGCCGATTGCCGACGTTAGCGGCTAAGCGGCGGGCGTCATCTTTGAAGTGTATTCCAGACCGTAGATGTCGCCGCCGACCGAGCAGCGGCCCCCGCCCTCACCGGAGGCCCCGACGCCCGCTCCGTCTTCCCCGTCTCGGCCACAGCCGCCGCTGACGCGGAGCCGCACGATCTGGGGCGCGATCCTCGCTGCACTCGCTGGCCTCGTTGAGTTCGTGCGGGTGAGTTTCAGCCAGGTTGCGAGCGCATTCCCGATTGTTGCGACACCCATCGGACCGTTCAACACGATCTACATCTTGGCAGCAGTGTTGGTGATCGGTTTGGGTATCGTCATCTACGCTCGAATTGACGATCGAAGAAAAGGCAAGCGCTAGCTTGCGGTGTTGCCTAGTCTAGCGTGCCAGGCGGGGACCTATTAACGGGGGCCAATAACGACTGTCATGTAACAATGCCGCGAAGCTAGCCACCGCTCCACCAATTGCGCTACTGTGATCCTCCGCGTAGCTGCCCCTGCTGACGTCAGCAGGGGCCCGCCCAGATCTCCCTTACCTTCAGAGGAAACCAATGCGCGCGCTAGACGCAAAATCGGCCATCGTCACGGGATCAACCAGCGGTATCGGGCTTGGCATAGCCGAGGCGCTCGCCGCCCAAGGCGCAAACGTGATGCTCAACGGCTTTGGCGACGCCGACGAAATCGAAGCGCTGCGCGCGCGCATCGCAAGCGCCCATGGCGTCAAGGTCAACTACCACGGCGCCGACATGACCAAGCCCAGCGACATCCAGGCGCTCGCGCATGCCGCCAACGCCGCATTCGGCGGGGCCGACATCGTTGTGAACAATGCGGGGATCCAGCACGTCGCTGCCGTGGAAGAGTTCCCGATTGAGAGCTGGGACGCGATCATCGCCATCAACCTGTCGAGCGTCTTTCACCTGACCCGCGCCACGTTCGCGGCGATGAAGGCCAAGAGATGGGGTCGCATCGTCAACGTCGCCTCCGCTCATGGCTTGGTGGCCTCGCCATACAAGTCTGCCTACGTGGCGGCGAAACATGGCGTCGTCGGCTTCACGAAAACCATTGCGCTCGAAGGCGCCGAATACGGCGTCACCTGCAATGCCATCTGCCCCGGTTACGTGCGCACGCCGCTGGTTGAAAAACAAATCCCAGATCAAGCGCGCTCGCGCGGCATCAGCGAGGAAGCCGTCGTGCGCGACGTGCTCTTGGCGGCGCAAGCCACCAAACAATTTGTCACCACCGCCCAGGTCGGCGCGCTGGCGGTTTTCCTTTGCAGCGAGGCGGCGTCTCAAATTACGGGCGCTGCGCTTCCGATCGACGGCGGCTGGACCGCACATTAGCACAGTCTTCCGCGTTTCCAGCCCACACTTGCCAATTCATTCCTCTCGGCGCATCTTTGTCCGAACAAAGCGTGCGCATAGATGCAGCTGGGAGGAACTCTTGACCGAAGAGCTCGACGCGGTCGACGCGCGCATCCTGGAGCTGCTTCAGCAGGATGCGAGCCTTTCAATCGCCGATATTGCCGAGCGCGTGGGTCTCTCGTCCTCACCAGCTTGGCGACGGATCGAGCGATTAAAAAAAGCGGGTGTGATCCAGAAGCAAGTGACGCTCCTGGATCAGGAAAAGCTTGGCCTCTCCTTTCAGGTCATCGCCTCGGTGAAGCTGCAATTGCCATCGCGGGAAAATCTGGAGCGATTTGAGAGCGCCGTCGCCGACTGGCCAGAGGTCACCGAGTGCGCGCTCGTCACCGGCGCGGTCGACTACATGCTTCGCGTGGTAACACGCGACATGCACGCCTACGACGACTTCCTGCGCGACAAGATGCTGGCGTTGGGCCTGGTCTCGGACGTGCAGTCGCGCATCATCATGCGGGTGCCGAAGCGCACGACTTCCGTCCCGCTGCAATTGGCGCTCAGCGATTTGCGAACCTAGCGCGCGTTGCGCTCGGCGCGGCGCAGCAGTTCCTGAGCGCGACTTCCGATATAGCGCTGGGGATTGGACGGAGGGCTCAAATTCTGCTCCCGTTCCCATCGCTCGATCACGCGCTTGGCGTCTTCGAACGCTTCAAGCAACGGCTTGCCGCTGCGCAGGTTTTCATCGAACAAAGCGTCGCCAAAGAACGTCCACTCGCGCTGCGGCTGACACCCGAATGACGAGCGATCCGGCGCCGCGGCGGTGAGGATGATGGTGTTCTCATCCGCCAATGGCGCGATGAAGGCGCCAGAGAAACATGCTGACACGATCACCACGCGGCTGCGAATGCCGGCGCCGTTGAGCAAATCGCGCAAGTGCGTCGGTCGAAACGACGCCCCCAGTCGATTATGCTCGCGGATCGAGATCGAGCCGTCGGGCGAGCCATGGGAGGTCAAGAACAAGACCACGAGATCTTCGCTGGGATCGATCAGCGACCCCACGCGTCCGATGGCTGCGGAGATGTTGTCTGGCGTCGCCGCGGGGTAGCGACGCTCACCCTGCCCGCCGGCGCTCAGGATAATGGAACGGCCCTCGGCGCCGGCGCCAAAATGCAAGCGCAGAATCTCTTCCGCCTGCGCCGCCTCGCGCTCGAACACGGGATCGCCCCAGAGCGACGCGGAGATCATGTAGACGTCGAGTTCGCCCGGACGCTGCTGCGGCAGCGCCGACAGGGCATCGCCCATCAGCGTCGCCAGCCGCGCCGCCTCCGCTGGCGGCGCCGCCAACTGGATCACGCCGAGTTGGCCGTTGAAGGGATCCCTCTGCTGCTGCGCCGCAGCCGGGAAAGCGGCCGCCCAGAGCACCAAACCAAGGAGCCACAAACGCCGCATCGCCCATCCTTTCGCCAATTGGGACACCATTCCCGATCTCGCGCGCTTGGGCAATCCTCTCGCACGCGCCGCCGCCTTGGGCTAGCTAGCCAGCCATGGACGACGCACAACCGAGCAAGGCCGAAAGCAGCAACCGGTTCATCCCGGTCCGAAGCGGCGACCTCATCGAAGCCTTGGCAAATGCCGCGCCCGACCCAGACGCGGGCGCGCTCGCCTCGGTGTTCAAGCTGCTGAGCGCGTTACTTCACTATGAGGCCCACCAACGGCTTGACCAATTGAAGGCGCTCTACGACCCGCTCGATCCCGATGCGCCGCAGAGTCGGCGTGATGACGGGATAGACGCTTTCCAGGCGTTCGAAGCAGCGTTCATGTCTGAGCTGATGCGTGCGAACTTCGTTGAGATCGATCCGATGAGCGTCCAGACGCGCGACGCCACCCGTCAACTGACGGGTCTCAACATAAAGCCATCGCTAGCTGGCATACGCCGAATTCGGTACTTCGCGCGCGGCGCCCGCGCTGAAGAAGTGACCATCCGCTCGTGGGCGGGGTTGCGCAAACAAAAGCTTGGCGCCGAAATCATGAGCGACGTCGTGGTGCTCGTCGGCTTCAAGCCGGAAACTGAAATCGGGCGCGCCGACCGTGCGGCGTTCGACACCATGAGGCGCGGCGTGCGTCCTGGCGCAGCCATCGTAAAGCACTTCCGTAACGTTGCGGCGCCGGAGTTGGTGACGCTGCACCCCGGCGCCAAGCCGAGCATGTTGCGGCGCGATCAAGTGTTCCTGGCGGCGCCCGCGGTGGCGACGGGCGTGCCCGTTCTGCTCAACCTATGGCCGGCGCTTATGGTGCTGTTCGCCGTGATCGCCGCCTTCTTTGGCGCGCAAGGCGTGATTGAAGAGAACGAACTCAAGCGGGCGGTGGCGGCGCTGTCGGGTCTCGCGGCGGTTGGCGCCTTCGTCATGCGCCAGCGCCTCAAGTACGAAGCCACCAACTTGCGCTACCAGAAGCGGCTCTCCGACACAGTCTATTTTCGAAACCTCGCCAACAACGCCGGCGTGCTCGACCTGCTCATCGGCGCCGGCGAGGAGCAAGACGCCAAAGAGGCGCTGCTAGCCTACTGGGCGCTCAACCGCGCGGGGCGCGCTATGCGAAAGGAAGAGATCGACGTGGCGGCTGAGTCGTTCCTGCGCGAGCGCCTGGGCTTCACCGTCGACTTCGACATCATCGACGCGCTGACAAAACTGCTGCAGCGTGGCTTGGTCTCGCACAATGGCGGTGACTATGCCGCCGTGGCGCCGACTGAAGCGCTCTCGCGGCTCGATGCCGCGTGGGACGATCTATTCCAGTTCAGCGCGCGGCGCACTTAGGCGGCATAAACCGATCGAACGTGGCCGTCGGTATAGCCGAGGATCCGCCTTTCGCCGCCCGGCCACGTGGTGATATCGATCACGAAACGTAGCCCGTTTTCAACGCCATCGGTCACAGCCTCAGGCTCAAGCCGCACCCAAGCCAACGGCGCCTGCGGCATAGCAACGGCGCCTGCCGCGCGAATTGCATCGATGATCGCCGCACGGACCTCACGCGGCGGATATTGCAGGAACACCGAATGATAAACGATGGATGCAGCATCGCCCGCGCGTGAGGCAAGCTTGGCCTTGATCCACTCGGCTGCATCGGCGCGCTCGACACGTACTTCGTTCGCGAGCGCCAATTTCAAGGCGCCGTCAAAGCGCGCCAAGCGGTCTGGCTGGTCAGGCCAGATGTAGGACTTGAGCCGCAGCGCCTGCTCTGGATCGCTGATATCGAGCGGATTGAGATCGCAGGCCGCGCGTTCGCGGACTTTGGGCATGACCTGCGACGGAGGCGGCGCGCCGTGCCAATGGGTATCGATCTCCACCTCGCTTGGACCACCCCAACTCCAGGATGAGGTCCTGTACGAAAACTTGTCCCAATAGAGGTTGAGCCCGGCGCTGGCGCCGATCTCCAACATGTCGATCGGTCCAGACCAAGTCTCGGCGAAGGCAAGGAATCCGGCTAGCAACGCAATCGAACGACGCGTCTCATTCGTCTGTGGGGAGTACAGCAGGAAGTCGCGCACCCAAGCCTGGTCGCGCGCGAGAAGAGCGCGCGCGACCGGCCAAGCAGCGTCGATGTTCATCGGCGCCGTCGCATAAGCTTCCGTTAGCGCCACGTCGCGCCGGCTCAGCGCCGCAGCATGCAGCGCGCCTGCCAGCCTGAGCGCGATCACGTCAGCGCGCGGATTTGTGCGCCAACCGCTCATGAGATCAGCGACCGGACCGCCAGCCTCCATATCCTCGGCGAAGCGCTCGCACAGCGCGCCCGTGAACGGCGAACCGTACGCCGTGCAGTAACTGCCCTGCTCGCGAAAATGGGCGATGATAAGGTCTTTCACCCTCGTTCCACCGCTAGCGCGATTCCTTCCCCGCCGCCGATGCACAGCGAGGCGATGCCGCGCTTCACGTCGCGCGCCTCCATCGCCGCCAAGAGCGTCACCAGCACGCGCGCGCCGGAAGCGCCGATCGGGTGCCCCAATGCGCAAGCGCCGCCATTGATGTTGATGATGTCGTGGCTGATGCCCAATTCCTTCATCGCGATCATCGGCACAATGGCGAAGGCTTCGTTGATCTCCCAGAGATCGACGTCGCTGGCTTTCCAGCCGGCGCGAGTGAGCGCCTTTTGGATCGCCGGCACCGGCGCGGTGGTGAACTTCGCGGGCTCGTGTGCATGCGAGGATTGCGCGACAATGCGGGCTATGGTCGCCTTGCCCTGCTCTCTTGCATCTTTTTCGCGCATCAGCACCAAGGCTGCCGCGCCGTCGGAAATCGCTGACGCATTCGCCGCCGTCACCGTGCCATCGGGCGTGAACGCGGGCTTGAGCGACGGAATTTTGTCTGGACGCGCCTTGCGCGGCAGCTCGTCGACATCGATAGCGCCGGCCTTCAATTCGATCGGCGCGATCTCACGCTTGAGGCGGCCTTGCGCTGTCGCCTCCTGCGCGCGGCGCAGCGTCTCAAGCGCGTAGGCATCCTGCGCTTCGCGCGAGAATTGATACTCCTTCGCGGTCTGATCAGCGTAGACGCCCATGGCCAGCCCTTCGTAAGCATCCTCCAAGCCATCGAGCGCCATGTGGTCGTGCAGTTTATCGTGGCCGTACTTCTGGCCGGCGCGATGCTTGGCCATCAGAAACGGCGCGCGTGTCATGCTCTCCATGCCGCCAGCGATCACCGCATCCGCTTCGCCCGCGAGCAGCGCCTGGCGCGCCATCGCCACCGCTTGCAGGCCTGAACCGCACATCTTGTTGAGCGTCACCGCTTCGGTCGACTTCGCGAGTCCCGCCTTCAAGGCCGCCTGTCGCGCGGGCGCCTGGCCTTGCCCAGCGGACAGCACATTGCCCATGATGATCTGGTCGGCGCCCACGACGCCGGCCTCCTTCACCGCCGCCTTCACCGCGACCGCGCCAAGTTCTGGCGCACTCAAAGTGGCGAGATCGCCCAGCAGGCCGCCCATCGGCGTGCGCGCCATGCCGACGATAACGATGTTGTCACTCATGCTCGTGCCTCCGGTCGAATGATCATGCAGGTGGACGTGCCGTGCGCGTGGAGCTTGCCCCGCGCGTCGGTGATTTTGGCTTCAGACGTGATGATTGTGCGACCTTGGCTCAGCACGCGACCTTCCGCGCGCAGCAAGCCGGTCGACGCCATAATCGGGCGCACCATGTTGGCCTTGGTTTCGAGCGTGCCGTAGCCGACATTCGCGGGCAATGTCGTGTGCCCAGCAGCGCCGCAGGCGCTGTCGATCAGCGTCATCGTCCAGCCGCCGTGAACAACGCCCATCGGATTGAGCACCGCATCGCTAGGCTCGCCCTCAAAGACGACGCGCCCATGCTCAACTCCAACTAAACGAAAGCCCAAGGTAGTTGAGATCGACGGCGGCGGGAAACGTCCTTCGACTAAGGCCTTAAGCGCCTCGAGTCCGGGCATAGCCATCATCGCGCGCGCCGCTTCTTCAGCGTTCATGCTTGCTCCGTTGCAGCGATCCAGCCGCCACCCAAAACTTGTGTGGAGGTCCTATCGTAAAACACGGCGGCTTGCCCAGGGGCGACGCCTTCTTCGGGGACGTCGAGGAGGATGGACCAAACCCCACTCCCATTCGCTGCGCTCGCCGCCGCCGCCTCCGTAAGTGCAGGGGGCGTTACGCCGAGCCGCGCCGCCACGGGCGGTCGAGTAGAACGCACGCGAACGAGAATTTGGCGATCGTTGAGGTTTTCGGGAGAGGCAACCCGCTCGCCGATCCAATTCACGTCCTTCAAGCGGATGCGAGTAACCGCCAGCGCCTCGCGCGGTCCCACGATCACGCGCCGCTTGCCCGCGTCCAACTTGACCACGAACAGCGGCTGACCTGTCGCCACGCCGAGCCCGCGCCTTTGCCCCACGGTGTAATTGATGACACCGTCATGCGTGCCGAGCACGCGCCCGCTTGTATCCACGATCTCGCCCGCCTCGATCGCGCCCGGACGCAGCTTGGCGACCACGTCCTGGTATTTGCCCTGCGGCACAAAGCAAATGTCCTGGCTGTCGGGCTTATCGGCGACCTGCAAGCCAAGCTCGGCGGCCAAAGCGCGAGTTTGGCTCTTCGGCAAGCCGCCGAGCGGAAAGCGCAGATACGCTAGCTGCTCACGCGTGGTGGCGAACAGAAAATAGGTTTGGTCGCGGCTCGCATCGGCGGCGCGGTGGAGTTCGGCGCCGTCCGGCCCCTCCAAGCGCTGCACATAGTGGCCGGTGGCGAGACAGTCGGCGCCAAGGTCCTCTGCGACGCGCTTCAGGTCCTTGAACTTTACCGATTGATTGCAACGCACGCACGGGATCGGCGTGGCGCCCGCGAGATAGGTGTCGGCAAAGTCCTCCATCACCGCTTCGCGAAAGCGCGACTCGTAGTCGAGCACGTAATGGGGAATGCCTATTTTGTCGGCGACGCGGCGCGCGTCATGGATGTCCTGGCCGGCGCAGCAGGCCCCAGGCTTGTTCACCGCCGCGCCATGATCGTACAATTGAAGCGTGACGCCGATGACATCGTAGCCTTCGCGCTTCAGCAGCGCGGCCACCACGGAGGAGTCCACACCGCCAGACATGGCGGCAACCACCCGCGTTTGTTTTGGCGCCTTTGTGAAACCAAGCGAATTGGCCGCCGCGCCGAGCGCCGGCAGATCGGTAAGGGTGCTCATGCTCTCCTTCCCCCCGAGGTCAAGGCCCGGAGCGAAGGCCTATAGATAGTCGAGCAACGTCAGGCGCGAAAGCTCGGAGAAGGTTTTTGCCGCCGCCTCGTACTGCGTCATCAACGCACTCAGTCGGATCGAGACCTCGGCCAAGTCGGCATCGGCCTGCTCGCCGATCTCCTTGGTGAGGAGATCGGACTGGCTCTGCAGCCGATCGGCGTCTGCGGTCAGCCGCTTTTGTAGCTGCCCCGCCCGCGCCTCCTCGTTGATGAAGTCCGCTGAATGGCTGTCGAGCTGAGTGGCGAACGCAAGCAAGGCATCACGCTGCGTCGAGGAGATTGGCTGGCCGATCTCGCCGCCCGCGCCTTCGATCATCGCGTGCATGCTCCGCAATGTGTTGAACAGGCCTTGCGACAGATCTGATGCTTTCGCAGCCAACACGGTCGAACCGCCTACACCGAGGTCGACCACTTGCGGACGCTCGGCTTCGTCGAAGAGCTGGTCCGGCGTGACCGCAGTGTCCAGTTCATCGAGCGTCGTGACGCGCACCGGCCCGCCGCCTTGACGTTCGCCCGCAAACAACGGTTGCCCGTTCCAGGTTTCGTTGAGCGCAGAAACCGTCGCGGCGAAAGACAACTCCAACTCAGTATCAAGACCACGCCCGTCGTTGGCGCTGACCGCGGTGCGGATCGCCAGCGCCAGGTCGCTGGCGCTGTCCGATACCTTTCCCAGGGCTGCGCCCTGAACGGAGAAGCGGGCCTGCAATTGGGAGATGACCGACAATTGCGCATCGGCATTTGAGCGCAGTGCGCGCGCACTCAAGAGCCGGCTCGAACTGCTCCCAAATCCCGCGAGATCGTCGTTTGCCGCGCCCGACGCGATTTGGCGTTGCAGATCCGCCAACTCTCCAGAAATGCGCCGCACGTCGAATTGTACTTGCGAGGTGAAGCGAAAGGTCAGCGGGCCGCTCATGGTTCAATCCTCACCGAAGCCCGAGCGACAAAAGCACGTCCAACATCTCGGTCGCGGTTTGCAGGACCCGCGCACTCGCGGCGTAGGCGTTCTGGTAGACCGTCATCTTCATCAACTCGTCGTCCAGCGAGACGCTTTCGACTTCGGCGCGGCGATCATTGGCGGCTGTCGCCACCGCGTTGGCGCCGGCGGCGGCGCGCTCGGCGTCTTGTGCAAGTCGCCCCGCTTCGCCGCCGAGCCGCGCGGCATAATTGGCCAACGTCGTGGTTTGCGCGCCGAGCACGCCGGCGGCGGGAAAGCCGCGCTGCTGATCGCGCGCTGCGAACAACGCCGTGGCGCCGCGGCCATCGCCCGCCTCGATGATCTGCGCATTGAGCGCGACCGTAAGGTCTGGCCGACCAACTGCAAGTCGCGAAGGATCTGCTCGCACAGCGTCACTGATGCCAACGTCAAGCGCGCGCCCGGCGGTCGCCGCGCGCGAGAGACCGTGCAGTGACGTAAACGAAACGCCCGTATCGCCACGCGAGGTGGAATCGTAAGCGAGTTCGACATTGACGCCCGCGAAGGGGGTGAAGCCTATTCGCCCGGTCTGCGAATCGAGTGCGAAGGTCCCGAAGTCACCCAGACCTGTGCCCGAGGCGTTCAGCGTGGAAAGCAGACTGTTCCATGTCGTTCCAGCGCTTCCGATCGAAATCGTGCGCTCACCAAGCAGGCGGCCGACATCGTCGCGCACTTGATATGTGAGTTCACCGCTGACGGCGAAACCGTGATCGTCAGTTCCCCTGATGCCGCTTTCGAAGAACAGAGGCGTCTCGCGCGAGACAAGATCGTTCAGTCCAAAGAAATGCGAGAACCCGCGTCCGGCGCGTTCGCTTGGCGCGCTTGGGTCTTGCTGCACCACCAAGCCGCCCCCAGCGCCGACACTCAGCGAGAGAACCCCTTCGTCGAAATTCGCCGAGCCCGCCGGCGAGGCAGCGCCCAGCGCTGAATTTAGTGCGGACTCGAAGTCATCGATGAAGCCGGGAGCGAAACTGTACACCGCGGCAGGGCTCTCTCCCGTGATGGTCTGCGCGTCGAAGTCGATGGTGAGGCGTTGACGCAACTCGCCAGCTGAATTGACGACGCCAACCACCGCCCGGCCGGTAAACCCGATCGCATCACTCCCGAGCAACCCGGTTTGACGCCCAACGAGGTCGCTCGCCGCCGGCGAGGACGCGTTCTCATTGTGTACGGCGTTGAGCGCGTCAGCTAAAGCGCCTGCAAAGCCGCCAAGCGCTTCAACCATGCCCGCGAGATCGTGATCGCGCGCATGGATGAGACCTGCGATCTCGCCATCCAGGAGGTATTGGTCGAGGCTGGCGCTGGCGCCGAGTTGCGGATTGTAGGCGATGGCGTTTCGCGCCCCGAAACTCGACGAGCTTGGCGCATAGCTGAATTGGGCGCCATCGACGCCCACGAGCAGCGCACCACCCGTCGAGCGCACCTGCACGCCGCCATCGTTCTGCGGCGAAACGTTGATCTCGATCAGCACCGCCAGGCGATCCACCAAGGCCGCTTGTGCATTTTCCGCAGAGCTGCTGTCGGCCCCAGTGCGTCGCGTAAGCTGGATTTCACGATTGAGGGCCGCAATGCGGTTGACGAGGTCTTGCGCCTCCTCGACGCTTTCCGCGATGCGTTCGTCTGCCTCAGCAACCAGGGTCTGCAGCGCAGCGCCAACGCGCTGCGTTTCCTCGAAGGTGGAAGACAAAGCCGAAACGGCGTCATTGCGGCGCAAGCTGGAGGCTGGATCGATTCCGATTTCGGTCAGCGCCGACCAGAAGCCATCGAGGCTGGAGAAGATCGTGCTGCTGCTGTTTGGGTCGCCGAACGCCAGCTGCGCGCGGTCCAAGATGTCCGCGCGCGCGGCCGATGCGCCGCGTGCCGCCTCGGCCAGATAGCTCGCCGTAGCCAGGAAGCGATCCGCCGCGCGCCGGATCCCTGTGACCTCGACGCCTCCACCCAAGCCGATCCCGCTCGGCGCCGACAGCATCACCTCGGTGCGCACATAACCAGGCGTGTTGGCATTGGCGATGTTCTGGGTGACCGCCTTCAACCCGGTTTGCGCCGCCCGCAGGCCGGTCAATCCGGAGAGAAAAACCGCGCTGATGCTCATGAGCCGCGCCCCGGCAGAATTGGCCGGGCGCAGGACGTTTTTTGCCCAGTCGACCGAAGCCCGCTTTGTCCACGCAAAATGGTCTCACGACGCTGTTTAATAAGCCTTTTTTCGTCCTGCATTGGGCTCGAACCGTGTCGCGCGGGAGCGCGCCTCAAACTTGGTTAAGCAAGGAAAGGGCCACTGGTGACGGCAGGCAGAGTTTGCCGGGGTTGTGGTTAATTATTGCCGGGCCCCATGCGGTCCTTCCCATCCAGCGTATCACCCAAGCTATTGTTTTTATGTTCTTTATTGCGCGCCGTTAAGGTTGGCGCGACGCTTGCTTTGGTGCAACGACGCACCTCGCGTGCGCTGGGGGACATATGGACTTCGGCTTAGACGCCCTTGCTGTCGCAACGACGGCCGCTGCCACGAACACGCCGACGCCACCCGCCGCTGTCGCAGGCGATGGCGACGCAAGGCCGTTTGCCGCCCACTTGTCCGACCCTGACGAAGATGTCGTTCTCGATGCAGCCGAACCCTCGGATACGGGCAGGGACGCGGACATTGCGGACACCGCTGCTGCGCCAACGATTGTCTCGCTTGAGCCCGCACAGATCCTGCTGCAACTCCTCGGCGTCGCCCCATCCACCGTCGCCAGCAGCGAGGACGCCGCGGCGGAAACAGCCCCTCCCCCGCAAACCCTACCAACCAGCGGCGACACAGCGAAGGCCGCCCCACCACTCAATGAAAGCGCCCCCCTGTCGGCGCCAGCGCCGATTGCGCCTGTTGCGACGCCTGAAGCCGAAACGGCAGCGGCGCTCCCAAACGATGTCGCGCCGCCGCCAGCGCCGTCACCGCCGACCCAGCCAACGGATGCGCTGGCGCCAGCAAACGTCGCGTCGCCGCCGCCGCTTCCAACAGGCATCGCGAAGCCCACGGCAAAATCCTTGCCGTCGCTCAAGTCCAACTCGTCGGAAGCAACGACTCAGCCCGTTGTGGCGACTGAACCGCTCGAAGCTGATCACGACACACTGTCTCAACAAAGTCTTGAAATCGCCCCCAGCCGCGATGTGCGCGGGAACGCACCCGACAATCGCAGCGCCCACGCCGAGCCTGCGTTCGCGCTCGCCAACGATGGCGCCGCCGCCCCCACGCCAGCGCCTCAATCAAGCTCGCCCCTGCCTGGCGTCATTTCGGCCAATGTCGCCGGTGTCGGCGACAGCGCGCCGATAACCCAAGCCCGGTCCGCCGATGCAGCGCCAGCGGCGACGCAAGTGGCGCAGGAGATTGTCCGCCGCTTCGATGGCGACACCACGCACTTCGAAGTCCGCCTCGATCCGCCAGAACTGGGTCGGGTGGAAGTGCGCCTCGAGGTCACGCGCGACAACAAGGTCAGCGCCAGTGTCATGGCTGACAGCCCGCAAACGCTCGTTGAACTGGCGCGTCATGCACGCGAGTTGCAGAACTCCCTGCAGGCAGCAGGCCTCGACCTCGCCGATCACGGCCTTTCCTTCGACCTGCGCGACGGCGGACGCGAAGCGCGCGACGCACGCTCAGACTCAAGTCGCCTCCCAGCGTCAGGAAGCAACGGCGCGCCGGAGGACCTTGCCCCGCGCACGCGCGCCAGCGGCCTGGACCCCTGGCGCGGCCGAACCCTCGATATGACGGCTTAAGGATCACCCATGCCGATTTCAGCGATTACACCCGACACATCCGCGAGCACCAGCGATCGCGCTCGGCTCTCCGACAACTACGACACCTTCCTGGTGCTGCTCACCGCGCAGCTGCAAAACCAGGACCCATTGTCGCCGATGGACTCGACCGAATTCACGCAACAATTGGTGCAATACAGTCAGGTCGAACAACAGATCCGCACCAACGAGCAATTGGAGTCGCTGGTTGAGCAATATCGCGCCGCATCGACCGGCGCCGCGCTCTCTTATCTCGGCAAGGACGCCATCATCGAGGCGGACGACACTTATCTTGCGGGAGGCCAAGCCAATTGGGCCTACGAACTGCCCGCCACGGCGGATGCGCTCACCTTGCGTGTCGTCGACGCCAACGGCCGTACTGTCTACACGACGGCGACCGCGGCGCGCGGCCAGGGCGAGCATCTGTTCGCATGGGACGGCGCGACCAGCGACGGCGGCACAGCGCCCGACGGCGTCTATACGCTTGAGGTTCAAGCCGAGAACAACGGCGAAGACCTGAACGAAACCATCCGCGTGCGAGAAACCATCCTCGGCGTCGATTTCTCCGGCGATACGCCGGTTGTGATCACGCCTTCGGGATCACGGGACTTCGATTTGATCCGCTCGGTGCTTGAAATCACCTAGGCGGCGCATCTAGGCGCCGGCGGAAGCCGGGGCGGACAAGCGCAGAAGCGCGACATGAGTAGGGCAACTAACGCCGCCCGCCGGGACGCGGGGCGGCATCGGAGCTGGGACTATGTCGATCTATACTGCGCTGCGCGCAGGCGTGTCAGGGCTGACGGCGAATTCAAGCGCGCTCGCCGTCATTTCCGACAACATCGCCAACGTAAATACCGTGGGTTACAAGCGCAGCGGCGTTGATTTCAGCGCCCTCGTCAACGCCCAAAACGCCAACACGACCTACAACGCCGGCGGCGTCTTGCCGATCGTGCGCCAACAGATCTCGCTGCAAGGCTCGCTGGAGCAATCGCGCTCCTCGACCGACTTCGCGATTTCTGGCGGCGGCTTCTTCATCGTATCGAGCAACAACCAGGAGCTTGCGAACGGCGGCCGCGTGTTGTTCACGCGCGCCGGGTCGTTCACCATCGACTCGGACGGCTACATGGTCAACGCGCAGGGCCTGTTTCTGCAGGGCTGGCCGGTCAACAGCGACGGCAGCGTCACGTCGAGCCCGACCAGTTTGTCCGCGATCGAGCCCATCAACATCTCCGGCGTCGGCGGGCTGGCCGAACCCACGGGCAATGTCAGCCTGAACGCCAACCTGAACTCAGCGCAGGCCGACTATGCCGGCGCTCAAGGCGTCTACGATCCAGGCGATCTCGCGACCGGCACGGTCACGCCGCACTTCGAGAGCACGCTTGAAGTGTACGACAGCCTGGGCGCGCCGCGCTCAATCGCGTTCGGCTTCTTGAAGACCGGTCCCAACACCTGGGCCGTTGAATGCTACTCGCGGCCGAACACCAACATCACCGGGGGCGGCGCCAACGGAGGCCTGCTCGCGAGTGGCACGATCTCGTACAATACTGACGGTACCGTCGCGAGCGTCACTGGCGGCATCGCGGGTACCGTGACCATTCCGTGGGCGGCCTCAACCGGGGCAGCAGCGCAAGACCTCCAGATCGACCTGACCTCCGGCATGACGCAGTTCGCCAACAGCTTCGGCGTCACCAGCGTAACGGCGGACGGCGTGCCTCCGGGCGACCTTGTGGGCCTTGTGCTCGAGGGAGACGGCTTCCTGACCGCCCAATTCTCAAACGGTCGGGCGCGCGCGCTTTATCAGATACCCCTTGCAACCTTCCTCAACCCGGATGGCCTCGCCGCTGACCAAGGCGGCGCCTTCCTGACGACACTTGAATCCGGCCTTTACAACATCAACGCAGCCAATGCCGGCGGCGCGGGCCGTATCGTCGCGGGCGCTCTCGAAGCGTCGAACGTCGACCTCGCCACCGAGTTCACAAACCTGATCACGACGCAGCGCGCCTACTCGGCGGCGTCGCGGATCATTACGACGGCAGACCAAATGCTTGAGGAACTACTATCGATTAAGCGCTGATATCCCCGCCCAGGTAAGAAACGAGTAAGAGGAAGCGTGTTCTAATTAGAGACATGCGCCGGATGAGGTCATGCGCCTCGTCTTAGTCGTTTCTTTAGCCGTTCGATCTATAGTGACGGCAAGAACGAGGAGAAAGGCGCTATGCAGAAGCAACGCCGCTATGATGGGGTGGTGATGGGTCCCGACGGGA
>CAYRHK010000005.1:0-24364 GCA_964423825.1 uncultured Terricaulis sp.
GCCGATTGTTTGGCCGTTCCAGCGCGCGACGCGCGCCAGGCCGTGTGCGATATCCTCGATCTCGACATCGAGCGGCGAGGGATCGAGCAGATCGAGCCTGCGCCCAGACAGCATCCGCTGCCAGGCGCGCGGGGCCTCGCCCTTGGCTGAGATCTGTGCTTTTGCCGTTCTCGGCATGGAGGTCTTTCGTGTTTGCTTCGCCTCAATGTAAGCTGTCCGCCGAGTTCGGATAAGGCCCCGATGAGGAGTGCGGTATGATTGGTTTGACGCGTGTAATTCTACGGCTCGGCCGCAATCCCGCCGCCGGCTATCCCGACGGCGACGACGAGCACGGCTACGTGATTCACGCGCCCTTGGACACCAACCACAAGCTTGATCCCGCTCTTTGGCGCGAAAAGAGGGATCAATGCTCGGTGCGTCGTTTCCATCCCAACGAGACGCCAGCTGATGGCTGGCTCCGCCACCGCGGCGACAACTGGTACTTCTGGTACGACGAGGCCGACGAAGGTCCAGAGGAGCCGCTGATCAAGCTCGGCGGCCATGAGCTGCGTCCTGGCGAGTACATCACTGTGCGTGAAGGCGACGGCGAAGCGCTAACCTTCCGGGTAGCGGAGGCGGTGCGGGTCTAACCGACGCGGTTTCCCGCTTCATCGAGGATGAGGCTGCCGTCTTCTTTAGCGAGCGGTCCCGGCGGCCAGCGATCGAGAAGATCGAGGACAGCTTCTGACGGCCGGCACAGCCGCACGCCTTTCGGCGTTGCGACGATCGGGCGGTTCACCAGCACTGGATGGGCAATCATCGCATCAAGGATTGCCTCGCCGCTGATGCCTGGTTCAAGCAGCCCCAACTCCTGCGCGGGCGATTTGGTTTCGCGCAGAGCGGCGCGCGGCGTGAGATTGGCGGCTGCAAACAGCGCCATGAGCTGTGGACGTGTCCAACCGGCTTCGAGATAGAAAATGATCGTGGGCGCGTACCGGGCGCCTTCGATGATGGCCAATACGTTCCGTGACGTGCCACAGGCGGGATTGTGGTGGATCACCACGGGAAAGTCGCTCATCGCGCAGGCGCCTCCATGGCAGCGCGATAGCGGCGACTGCCTGCGAGTGCGCTGCCGTTGTCCAGAGTGATCTCGACGTCGCCGGATGGCGTTGGCTTGATTTGAGTTATGCGAGCGCGGTTGACCAGCCGCGAGCGGTGCACGCGCGCGAAGCCCCGCGCGTTAAGCTGCAACTCCCATGATGCGAGCGTGCCTCGCACCAGGTGGGTGCGGGCATGTGTGTGGAACTCGACGTAATTGCCGGCGGCCTCTACGAAGAGGATGTCGGCGGGCGACAGAAACACGGCCGCAGCGCCGTCGCGGATTTCGATGCGGCCGTCGGCGTTCGGCGCGGCCTGTTGGCGCTGTGCGATGGACTGGAAGACCCAATACGTAACAGCGATGGCGGCGTAGACCAGCACGTCCTTGCGCCACTCATAGAGCAGCGTTATCGCGACGCCGTCGTCGAAAAAGCCGTAGCGGGCGCCCACCGCCCAGTAGGCGGCTTCACATACCACGAAGATGAAGGCCACATGCGCCAGCGAGAAGGGGATGGTCAGGCCAAAATGGATGGGCGCGAAGGTCGGCAGGTGGTCTTCCCCAGGCGGCCAGCGGCGCATGGCGTAGCCGATAAGCGGCGCCAGCCCGATGATGACCAGGGCGCTGGTGGTCTCCCACAGCACCGGTTCGACCCAGTGCTCTCCATCGCCTTCCATGATTCCCGACGTGGCGTTGACTAGGGCCACCGCTACGCCGACGCACAGGACCGTCAGCCACGCCCGCCGCTCGGCCCGGGCTAGTCCGTTCGTCCCCAGTTCGGCGCCGGTGGTCACCGGTCATGCTCCGTTCGTCCCGGCGGCTTGCCGGGTGCGGCGCCAATGTAGCGAGATGATCGCCGCCACGGAAGAACCAGGCGCGAGGAGACGCGCCTAATGACCGAACGCCGTTACGACTTGGACTGGCTGCGCATCATCGCGTTCGGCCTGCTGATCTTCTACCACATCGGCATGTTCTACGTGAGCTGGGACTGGCACGTGAAATCGAGCCGCGCCAGCGACGCCATCGAGCCATTGATGATGCTGACCAGCCCGTGGCGGCTCACCTTGTTATTCTTGATCTCCGGCGCCGCCACCCGCTTCATGGCGGACAAGATGAGCGCCTGGAACTTCACTGCCAGCCGCATGGGCCGGCTCTGGCCGCCGTTGCTGCTGGCGGTGTTGGTGATCGTTCCTCCGCAGGCCTATTACGAGGTCATCGAGGCCATGGGCGAGCCGGGTGCGCCCGCCGCGCTCAATGTGGACAATTTCTACTGGCGCTACGTCACCGCCTCGGGGGGCTGGTGCGACAGCGACGGGTGTCTGACTACGCCGACTTACAACCACATGTGGTTCGTCGCTTACCTGATCCTCTACTCGCTCGCGCTCGTACCGCTGTTGCCGCTGCTGAGGCGCATTCCCGCGAGCGTCGCGCGCCTGATCACAGGTCCAGGACTGTTCTTGGCGCCCTGGCTCGTCATGTGGGCGCTGCGGGCGACGCTGTTTCCAATCTTCGGAGAAAGTCACGACTTCCGTGAAGACTGGTACCTGCACGCGCTCTACCTCGCGACATTCCTGTTCGGCTTCGCCATCGCCAAGCATCAGCCGTTCTTCGACCGATGCACGCGCTGGCGCGGGCTGGCGCTGGCTATTGCACTCGCCTCTTGGGCGGTCATCCAGGGCCTTTACGCTTCCTACTCAGAGCAAGCGCCGCCGCCAGAGGGGATACGCTTTCTGGCGCGGGGTGTACGCGAAGCGCAGGCTTGGTGCGCGATCATCGCCGCCATCGGCTTCGCGCACAGCTACCTCAAGAATGCCGATGGGCCGATACGGCGCCTGCTCACCCAGGCCATCTTCCCCTTTTACCTCATCCATCAGACCATCATTGTTGTTGCAGCGCATCATTTGAACCAATTGCGATGGCCCCTGCCGCTTGAAGTCGCGACCTTGGTCACGCTGACGCTCCTGGGTTGCTGGTTGTTCTTCGATTTGGGGCGGCGCATCCCCATATTACGCCCGTGGATTGGCTTAGCTTCGCCATCGCGGCGCGCCGCCGCTAACGTCGAGGCGCCGGACGGCGAGGTGAGCCAGACATGAGACCGAGCACCGGCTCGGCAGGCAGGGAGAGCGATGTTCTTCTGGTTTCTCATTGCAGCGGGCGCCGTCGTCGGATTGACCGTGATCGGCGCCTACATGGCCCGCCGCGACGCTGGCTGGAGCGATGATGGCCCGATGGGGCCGTTTCACTAACCGATCTCGCGGTTTCGCTTGCCTCCACGCGGCGGCTGCGCCTTACATGGGGCGTGCGCAAGGACCAGTCCCTCCTCATCCGTCGTGCGACCGCGCGTGACGCGGACATGATCGCCAAATTCGCGACCGCGCAGGCCGCCGAGGAAGGCGAGCATTCGGCTCTGGAAAGCGACCGCATTCGCCTGCATGGCTTTGGATCCAATGCACTCTTCGAGGCATGGGTGGCGCAATCAGGTTCAAACGGGCCCCTGGTCGCGCATGCCATTGTGACCAAAGGCTACGATGTGCGACGTGCCTGCGCGACCATGGTCTTGTGCGCGCTTTACGTCGCGCCCGATCATCGTCGCGGCGGGCTGGCCCGCAAGATGATTTCGGTGGTTGCGCGGCGCGCGCGCGACATCGGCGCCCGCGAGTTGGTGATCACAACAGGCGTGGAAAACGAGACCGCGCAGCGCTTTTTCGCAGCTGTCGGGGCGCAGCGCCGCGATGCGGCGGTGTTCATGTTGTCGGCTGACGGCATCGAGTGGCTGGCGGTCGAGGGGTCTTGAAAAGCTAGAAAGAGGGGACAGCCGACATGGGTGGCAAATCGATCTGGAAAACAGCGGTGTCATGGATCGCGATCGCTGCTCTCGCGGCCTGCACGACGACGGCGACGCCGATCGTCACGGCGCCGGGCGCGCCAACTGCGGCGGAAGCTGAACAGTTTGTGGCGAACGCCGAGCGCCGACTGGCGGAAATGTCCGAGCGCGAGGCGCGCATCGCCTGGATTTACTCCACCTATATCAACTACGACACCGAGTGGCTGCAGCAGCGATCAGATGCGGCTGGCACCGAGGCGCGCGTGGCGCTAGCCACCGAAGCGGCTCGCTTTCAGGGACTCGATCTGCCGCCAGACTTGCGCCGCAAAATCGATCTGCTTCGCTTGTCGCTGACCTTGCCAGCGCCCACGCGTGAAGGCGCGGCTGACGAGCTTGCCGCGATCAACACACGCTTAGCTTCGACCTATTCCACCGGACGCATCGACTATCAGGGACGCGAAGTCACGCTCGACGAACTTGAGTCGCTGATGGGAACTGTGCGCGATCCAGCCCGGCTGCAAGAAATGTGGACGGAGTGGCACGATACGGCGCGTCCGATGCGGGCCGACTACGAGCGCATGGTCGCCATCGCCAATGAAGGCGCTCAAGGCTTGGGCTATCCCAATATTGGCGATTACTGGCTATCGAACTACGACATGCCGCCCGCCGAGATGGAGCGCGAAGTTGAGCGTCTCTGGGGCCAAATGCAGCCCTTCTATGAAGAACTGCACTGCTATGTGCGCCAGCGGCTGAACGCCCATTACGGCGATGCGATTCAGCCTGAGAGCGGACCGATCCGCGCCGACTTGCTCGGCAACATGTGGGCCCAAGAATGGGGCAACATCGCCGACATCGTCGGCCCGCGCGCGCGCGGCGGCTACGATCTCACCCAACTCTTGGAGCGCCAGAATTACGACGCGCGCCGCATGACCGAAGTCGGCGAACGTTTCTACACATCGCTTGGCCTTGCCGCGCTGCCGGAAAGCTTCTGGGAGCGCTCCCAACTTACGCGCCCGCGCGATCGCGATGTCGTGTGCCACGCTTCGGCCTGGGACCTCGACAATCGCGACGACCTGCGCATCAAGATGTGCATCGTGCCCGACGCGGACAATTTCCAGACCATCCACCACGAACTCGGCCACAATTACTATCAGCGCGCCTACATGGACCAGCCGTTCCTGTTCCAAAACGGCGCCAATGATGGATTCCACGAAGCGATCGGCGACTTCATCGCGCTAAACACCACACCGGATTATCTCGTGCGGATCGGGTTGTTGCGCGCAAATCAAGTGCCCCCGCCGGAGGCCGACAACGCATTGCTGATGCGTCAGGCGCTCGATAAGATCGCGTTTCTGCCGTTTGCGATCAGCATGGATCAATGGCGCTGGCGCGTTTTCCGCGGCCAAATCCAACCAGCTGACTACAACAACGCCTGGTGGGAGCTGCGCCGCAACTACCAGGGCATTGTGCCCCCGGGCGGCGCGCGCCCCGCCGACGCCTTCGATCCCGGCGCAAAATATCACATCGCCAATAACGTGCCGTACCTGCGCTATTTCCTCGCGCGGGTGCTGCAATTCCAATTCTACGACGCCGCTTGCCAACAAGCCGGCTGGCAGGGGCCGCTGCATCGCTGCACTGTCTACGGTAACGCCGAGGTCGGCGCGCGCTTCAACGCCATGATGGAGATGGGCCAGTCGCGGCCGTGGCCGGACGCGCTCGAAGCCTTCACCGGCACCCGGCGTATGGATGGCGCGGCAATGGTGCGCTACTTCCAGCCGTTGATGACATGGCTGGAGCGCGAGAACCAAGGCCAGCAATGCGGGTGGTGACAGTGGGCGCGGGCGCCTGCATGCGCCGTGAAAGAGGAAAAGGTCAAAGGCCAGCATGACCAGTCCGCTCGCCGCGCCGCTTGCCTTGCCGTGCGGCGCGACGCTGCCCAACCGCATCGCCAAGGCGGCGATGACCGAAGGCTTGGCCGATACGCGCGCGCGGCCTTCACCTGAACTGGAGCGTCTCTACGGGCTTTGGTCCGATGGCGGCGCTGGGCTCAACCTCTCGGGCAACATTCAGATCGACGCCGATCATCTCGAGCGGCCCGGCAATGTCGTCATCGATCGCGAACCGGATGCGACGATGGCCGACGCGATCAAGCGCTGGGCGCAAGCAGCGACGCGCAACGGCAATCACTTCTGGGCGCAGATCAGTCACGCCGGGCGCCAGACGATGGCGGCGGTCAATCCGCATCCGAAGGCGCCGTCGGCGGTGAAGTTGGGCTTGCCGGGCGGCCAATTCGGCGAGCCGGTCGCACTCACGGGCGATGAGATACGCGACATCGTGCGCCGATTTGGCGTCGCCGCCAAAGCCTGCAAAGACGCCGGTTTCACCGGCGTGCAAGTACACGCCGCGCATGGCTACCTCATCTCGCAGTTCCTGAGCCCGCGCTCCAACTTGCGCACGGATGAATGGGGCGGTTCGTTGGAAAATCGCGCTCGCTTGCTGATGGAAGCGATGGCGGCGACGCGCGCGGCGGTAGGCTCGGCGTTTCCAGTGGCAGTGAAGCTCAACAGCGCTGACTTCCAGCGCGGCGGTTTCGCCTTCGAGGACAGTCTGCAAGTGGCGAGCTGGCTTGAGCGCGCCGGCGCCGATTTAATCGAGATTTCAGGAGGCACTTACGAGCAGCCAAAGCTTCTCGACATCGAAGGCTTGGAGCCGGTGGCGGACCAACATGTCGCTGCATCGACGCTGGCGCGCGAGGCGTATTTCGTCGACTTTGCCAAGGCGATGAAGGGCGCTGTGAAAACTCCGCTCATGGTCACTGGCGGCTTTCGCACGCGCGCGGCGATGGAGCAGGCCTTGAGCGTCGGCGCAGCGGACGTGATCGGAATCGGTCGGCCGATGTGCACGATGACGGACGCCCCGAATGCCCTGCTGACCGGCGTCGCCGAATTGCCGCGTCACGAAAAAACTCTTGCGCTTTTGCCGCCATGGTTGCGTTTCCTGGAGGCCAACAAGAGCGTCCGCGCCATCAGCGGCTTCGCCACCCAGTACTGGTTTTATGCCCAGCTCTACGCGCTGGGCCGCACCGGCGCGCCGGCATTGAGCAAGTCCGTGTTCAACGCATTGCTTGAAGTGGAGCGCACGCACAAAGCGTGGCTGAAAGCGTTCCGCGCCTAGGCGGCCTTCTGCACGAAGATCGAACCGGCGGAGTAGCCTGCGCCAAACGAACAGATGAGGCCACGGTCGCCGGCCTTGAGGTCGTTCGAATGCAGGTGGAACGCGATGATCGAACCCGCGCCCGCCGTATTGCCATAAGTGTCGAGCACGGTCGGCGCTTCGTCCTGGCTCGCCTCGTGCCCCAACACGCGCTCGGCGATGAGGCGGTTCATGTTGGAATTGGCCTGGTGCAACCACATGCGCCGCAAGTCTGTCGGCTTCAGTTCAAGCTCGGCCATGTGATCGAGGATCATATCCGAGACCATCGGCACCACTTCCTTGAACACCTTCCGGCCCTGCTGGGTGATCAGCTTGTCGGGCATGTCGCGCCATTGCGGATCGCAGCGATTGAGGAAGCCGAAATTGTTGCGGATGTTGTTGGAGAAACGGGTGGCGAGGCGAGAGCCCAGAATTACCCACGCGCCCGCAGGGGCGATGTCGGCGCGCTCAACGAGAATGGCCACCGCCGCATCGCCAAAGATGAAGTGCGTTTCGCGGTCGCGCAGATTGAGGTGCCCGGTGCAGATCTCGGGGTTCACCACCAGCACCGAGCGCGCGTGGCCGGCGCGCACGATGTCGGCGGCGTTCTGGATCGCGAACGTCGCTGACGAGCAAGCCACGTTCATGTCGTAGCCGAAGCCGCCCGCGCCTAAGGCGTTCTGCACTTCGATGGCCATCGCGGGATAGGGCCGCTGCAACGAGGAGCATGAGCAGATCACGGCGTCTATATCGCCGGGCGCGCGGCCCGCCTTCGCAAGCGCTTCCTTCGCTGCGATCACGGCAATCTCTGCTTGAATCGAGAGCTGTTCGTTGGGACGCTCGGGGATGTCTGGGACCATGCGTTCGACATCAAGCATTGCGCGCTTTTCAAGCACGAAGCGATGCTTGATCCCTGACGCTTTCTCGATGAACTCCCCACTTGAGGGCAGCAGCGCCGGCAGCGCGCCAGCGGCAATATCGCCCGCATGCTCCAAATTGTAGCGCTCTACGTAGGCGTTGTAGGACGCCACCAGTTCGGCGTTCGAAATAGTGTGCGGCGGCGTGTAAAGGCCGGTCGCCGAGATCACGACGGTCAAAGCGCGGGTCCCTCCGCGAGCGCTGCCAAGAGGCGCGCCTTAATCCTGGGATGTAGCTGCGTCAACGGATGCTAACGCGGCGGCTGCGTGGGCCTATCCGGCTGAGGCGGGTTGCGGACGTGGTCACGCGCCCCTCGAATTTGCTCCACCGTTCGCTCGATGCACTCGGCCATATCCACGCCGGGCGCAACGTTCTGTTCTTCGCAGGATGCACGCGCGGCCTCAGTGTCGTTGGCGCCGCCATTTGTGGCGCAGCCAGCCAAGCCCGCAGCAACGGCCAAAGCTATGATAATTAGTACCTTTTTTTCCATATCCGCCTCTCGCCCCAAAGGCCGGGGTACGCCTCAGCCGTCGAGCGAGGGTAAGAGCAACCAGGGTGGTGGATCAAGCCGCGCCGTCGTAGCGGCGGCATCAAGCACTCGAGCCGTTAGCGCTCGGTCCAGCCGCACCAGCGCGATCGCGCGCCCCTCGCTACCCGTTCGCACGCTGCCGACCTCCGCTCCATCAACTGTAACGGGCGTCCCGTAGGCGGGAACGGGGCCTCCAAATGCGATACGGCAAAACTTCCTTCGCGTGGTGGCGCGGCGCTTCATGCGGCTGACGTTTTCCTGTCCCACAAAGCAGCCCTTGTGGAAAGCGACGCCGTTTAGTTCCTCCAACAGCGCCTCAAGCGCGAACACCTCTTCGGGCCCGGCGTCCCGCGCCAAATCAGGCACGCCGAGCGCGATTTGTTTGGCTTCGAGTGCGCTTGCGCCCGCCGCTGGGGCGTGAGCTTCGCCGAGGCCGCGCCATCCGAGACTGGCCAAGCGCGGATCGGGAACAGCCTTATCGAATGGTTCGTCGCTCACCCACACGCCGAGCTCGGCGCTCGCATCCCGCAGCCTTACCGCCGCGCGCAGCTTGTACAGCGAGAGCCGGCGCAGAACATCGGCGCCGCGCGCAGGGTCGATGTCGAGCACGACCCCCTCGCCATCGCGCCAGACGAACATGTCGGCCTGCACCTTGCCCTGCGGGCTGAGAAGCGCCGCATAGACGCAAGGATGACTATCAAGCCGGTCGATGTCCTGGGTCAGCAGATTTTGCAGGAAGGCGCGCGCCTCGGGGCCTTCCACTGCGATCAGAGTGCGTGCGATAGGGTGCGCCATGGCGTTCACTTGGCGCCCAAGTCTCACCCTCGCAAGCCGGAGTCTCCGTCCTTGGCTACATTCGATCTCGTCATTCGCGGCGGAACCATCGTCAACCACGCCGGGGAGGGCGTGGGCGACATCGGCGTACGCGACGGGCGCATCGCCGCAATCGGAGATCTGGCGACGGCCAGCGCCGGCGAAGAGTTCGATGCGAAGGGTCTGCATGTGCTGCCGGGCGTCATCGACACCCAGGTGCATTTCCGTGAACCCGGCAACGAGCACAAGGAAGATCTCGAAACCGGCACGCGCGCCGCGGCTCTGGGCGGCGTCACAGCGGTATTCGAAATGCCTAACACGGCGCCGGCGACGACGAGCGCGCAGGCGCTGGCTGATAAACTGACGCGCGCCAAGGGTCGCGCCCACGTCGATCACGCCTTCTATGTCGGCGCCACGCACGAAAACGCTGACCAGCTGAGCGAGTTGGAGCGCTTGCCCGGTTGCTGCGGTGTGAAAACGTTCATGGGCTCGTCAACAGGAACGCTTCTCGTCGGCGATGACGAGGGCCTCGTTCGCGTGCTCAAGAACATCCGCCGCCGCGGCGCCTTTCACGCCGAGGACGAAGCGCGCTTGAACGAGCGCAAGGCGCTCGCGCGTGAAGGCGATTGGACGAGCCACCCCGAAGTGCGCGATGATGAAGCGGCGCTCATGGCGGTGAAGCGCCTGGTGGCGGCCGCGCGCAAGCACGGCAAGCGCGTGCACGTGCTGCATGTCTCGTCGGCGAGGGAAATGGAGTTTTTGGCGACGGCGAAGGACGTGGCGACCGTCGAGACGCTGCCGCAATTCCTAAGCTTCGAAGGTCCGCAGATATACGAACGCTTGAAGGGCTTGGCGCAGATGAATCCGCCGATCCGCTACGCCGCTGATCGCGCCGCCTTGTGGTCGCTCGGCATTGCGCAGGGCGTGGTCGATGTGTTGGGCACCGACCATGCGCCCCATACGAAGGAAGAGAAGGCGCAACCCTATCCGAAGTCGCCGTCCGGCATGCCCGGCGTGCAGACGCTCGTTCCGGTGATGCTGACGCACGTGAGTGAGGGCCGGTTATCGCTCGCGCGCTTCGTCGATCTCACCAGCGCCGGTCCGCAGCGCGTGTTCGGCATTGCCCGCAAGGGCCGTATCGCGCTTGGCTTCGACGCCGACTTCACCCTGGTGGACTTGAAGGCGCGCCGCACCATCCGCGCGGAGGATCAGGCCACGCGCTGTGGCTGGACGCCGTTCGATGGCTTCGAAGCGCAGGGCTGGCCGATAGCGACGATCATCCGCGGGGAGGTTGTGATGCGCGATGGCGCAATGGTTAAGCTAGCAAGCGGCGAGCCGATTCGGTTTCTGGAGACGATGTGAATGAGGTTCGTACAAAGCGTAATGGTTGCGGCGTTCTCGCTATTTGTGATCGGCTGCGCCAGCGCCTCCAACGAAACGCCGCCAATGGAGGACGGCGTCTACATCGCGCGCGGAATCTGTTTCGGCGAAGGCGGTTGCTTCCGCTACTGGCGCGCCTACGAGCCAGTTGAGTTGCGTGAGCGCGCCGACCCCGCCTCGCCGGTGATTGCAACCGTGGCGCCAGAGGAGTGGGTCGAGGCCATCGATGGCCAACTTCGCTTCATGCCGTTGCGCGGGGTGGTGCATACTGCCACCGAGACGCCGCCGCTCGCTGTGGGCGATGTCGTCTACATGCTCGAGCCCGAGGGCGAGGGGTTTTATGTGTTGTGGCATAACGGTCAAACGATAGGCCACCATTGGGCGGACGGGGACGAGGGCGAACCGATCACATGGGACGCCGAAGCCCCAGCGCCGGAAGGCGCTGTGCTTGGTTGGTGGGTGCAGCTCAGACTTGAGAACGGTCAAACCGGCTGGGTGAACGATCCGCGCTTCGAGTGCATGGGCTCGTTGCAGGGAAGTGTGGATTGCAGGGACTAGCTACCCCAACCCCTTCCGGTACAAGTCCGCGTCCGCTTCCGTAAAGCAGCAGAACACTAGCCGCTGCACGTTCGGCGCGGTCGCCAGCGCGCGTTCGCAGGCGGCGATGGCGATGGCGCAGGCAAAGCCGCGCGGCCAGCCGTAATTGCCGGCGCCCAGACACGGAAACGCGAGCGACGCGATGCCGTGCTCCGCCGCTAACTCGATCACTGACTCATAGCAGCGCGCCAGTCCCGCTACCTTCTCGCCCTCGGGGCCTGGGATCATCCACATCGGCGCGGCGGTGTGGATGATATACCGCGCCTTCAAGCCAAAGCCGGGCGTCAGCACCGCGCTGCCGGTTTCGAGCGGGGCGAGCGTAGCAGTATGGCGCGTAAGCTCCGGCCCCGCCGCCGCGCGCAGGGCGCCATCGACGCCGGAACCGGGGCGCAACTCGCGGTTGGCGGCGTTCACCACCGCGTCGATGTCGAGCGTCTCAATGCGGCCGACCATGATCTCTAAGGGCGCGGGCATGGGCATGACCTTAGTGAACTTGCGCGCGATTGTCGCGACGGGATTTAGCGGCCCCGGCGTTTGAAGACCTGACGAGGATGAAGCTTCACACCAAAGGGGATTCCATGAAACTGCGAACTCTCACGCTCGCCGCCGCAGCGGCGCTGACCGCACTTGCTGTGCCTCCCGCGAGCTCCAGCGACGCCGAAGCGCGCGTACGCCGCACCCAAGGCTCGGTGACAACCAACCGCGGCACGTACACCGGGAACGCTGAGGTGCGCCGTTCGCGCGGCGCCCGCGACCGCACCGCGACGGTCATCGGCCCTAATGGCGGCTCGCGCCATGTCGAGGACAGCCGCCGCTGGGGCAATGGCGTTTATACCCGCGACCACACCACCACTTTCAACGATGGCTCGCAGCGCCGCGTCGAAAGCGAACTCCGTCGTACCGGCGATGGGACGTACTCCGGCACGCGCGAAGTCACTGGCCGCGACGGTGAAACCCGCGTGCAGACGGGTGACTTCTCCGTGGAGCGCACCGAGAACGGGCGCGTGGTGACCGGCGACATCAACACCAGCAACGCGGGTCAAATCGACTACACTCGAGAAGTCACCCGTCGCGACGGCGTACGCAGCGTCGACGCGACAGCCACTTTCGAGGATGGCAGCAGCATCAGCCGTTCCTCCGACCGAACCCGCACCGAAAATGGCGCCACCTACTCGAATGATGTCACCTTTCGCGATGGCTCGACCCGTTCGGTCGATGCGATGCGCACCGGCAACGGCGATGGTACCGGCGTGATCGAGCGCACGGTTACCGGCCGCAACGGCGAGACGCGCACGCAGACCGGCGCTTACGAAGTCACGCGCACGCCGTAGGCGCCCGAACTCCCCACTCCCTCAGGCGGCCTGGAACCGTCCCAGGCCGCTTCTTTTTGCGGCGCAAAGGGAATACATTGGCGCCCATGACAGCGTCGATGCGCCTCTTCGAGCGCCGAGGCTTGACCAAAGGCGAAATCGCATTGGGGCAGAGCCTCTTCGGCGACGAGATCGCCTGGGCAAAGGTGCGCATTGTGCAGACGTTTCCCTTGGGGTTTGGCGCCATGGTGCCGCGCGGGCGCACGGTCATCTTCTCCAGTTGGCGCGCCGCCCGCGATTTCGCCCATGCCAAGCCGGCCGAACAGGGCTGGTTCCTGCATGAGCTGACGCATGTGTGGCAGGCGGCTCGCGGTGTCACGCTGGCGTTCGCGAAGACCAAAGCGCTCGGCAAATCCGCATACAGATTTACGCCCCATGCCCATGCTGCGCTCGCCGACTACAACATCGAACAGCAAGCCGAGATCGTGCGCTGCCTCTTCCACGCGCGCCGCCATGAGGTTTCCAAGGTGCCGTTGGATTGGCTGGAACGGGTGTGGACGACGCGCTAGGCGTTCAACGTGAACTCGCCGTTGCGTGCCCGCTCCGACAGCGTGGCGCAGAACTCGGCGACCGCCTCTTGCCCGTGGCGGTCGACCATATCCGCAAGGGCCGCGTAGATAGCCACGGATGCAACGACTTCCGGTTCGGCGCCGTCGGCGAGCGCTTGTTCCCACGCGTCCAGGATCAGCGCCAACGCGCGGCCCTTCTTGTCCGGATCGTCATCACTCGGCATGGCGCGCGCTTAGGCCCTGGGCGACGCGCAAGCCGCGCGCCCGCAGTTCCGCCTCCATCTGCTCGGCAGTGGCGTCGCATTGCGAAAACCGCGCTTCTTCGCTGCGATAACCGCGGTTGAAGCCTTCGACGAGTTCGGTGTTGTAGCGCGGCTCGCGGTCGATCACGCCACGCATGTAGTTGCGCCAAAGTTGATCGTCGCGCCCCTCGCAGAGGATGCGCAGGTAGTGCGCGCCGCCCAGCACCTCGGACAACTCCACCAATTGACCCCGATACCAGTCCTCGCTGCGCACTGGCTCACCGGGACGCGGCTGCGTCGGCGCTTGCGCGGCTGTTGGCGTTGTCACGAACAGGACGGCGATCGCGCCCACGAGGCTCGTTTTTTTCATGGCCGTGCCGCTAACCTCAAAACGGGGCGGGAGTTGGACGCCTCACGCCGCCGCCACGGGCGGCTTGCGTGCCGCCCAAGGTCGCGCCTGTTCCAGTTCATAAGCGAGTTCAAGTAGCCGTCGCTCCTGGCCGCGCGGCGCCGAGAAATGCGCCCCGATTGGCAGCCCGGCGTCGGACCACGCCAACGGCACGCTCATCGCCGGCGCGCCGGCCACATTCTGCAGTGGCGTGTAGCCAACGTAGTCGGCGACGCGTTGGAAGCCTTCCATCCCGCTTTCAGGCGATATCTCGCCAAGCAAGGGCGGAACCTTCGCCAAGACCGGCGTCAGCAGCACGTCGAAATTCGCGAACGCGGCTTCGTAGCGTGCGCTGACCTCAAGCAAGCGCCGCACCGCCGTGTCGAGCGCGCCGCGCGGCGCTGCCATGAAGAGGTCAGACAAGCCGAGAGTGAGCGGCTCGAGCAATTGATCGAGCGGCGCGTCGTCGCCCGCCTGCTGGCGCACCAGTTGGACGATTTCTGCGGCGCTTGCAGCCCAAAGCAGCGTGAAGTCCTCGGAGAATTGGGCGCCATTGATATCGATTGCGCCATCGCTCACTTCGTGGCCGAGCGAGCGGCAAAGTTCGGCGGCTGCCTCGGTGGCGGCGCGCACTTCAGGATCGGGATCGCGCCCGTTCGCGGCCCCAAGCTGCATGCGAATGCGCAGGCGCTGCGTGTTGGCGCCCTCAACCAAGCCCGTTGGCGCAAGTGCTGCGCTCTCTCCTGATTGCTCGACGGCCGCAAGCCATGCCGCGGTATCGCGGACGCTGATGCTGAGGCAGCCATTGACCGAAATCGGCAAGCCGGTCTCCGGGCGGCCATCCGAAACTGTGCGCCCGCGCGAGACCTTCAGTCCAAAGACGCCGTTGCATGAGGCGGGGATGCGGATGGAGCCCCCGCCATCGCTCGCGTGCGCGATCGGTATCACCCGCGCAGCCACTGCGACACCGGCGCCCCCCGACGAGCCGCCGCAAGAGCGTGCGACATCCCAGGGGTTCTTGGTCGCGCCGCCGAGCAGGGGCTCCGTTGTGGCGGTCAAACCAAATTCAGGCGTCGTCGACTTGCCGAACGGCACAAGCCCCGCTGCCAGCAACGCGTCCATGTAAGGCGGCTGCGCGTCTGCAATGTTTTGCGCGAAGGCGCGGCTTCCGTACCTGGTTGGCTGGCCCGTCATCGGCATCAGGTCTTTAATGAGCGTGGGCACGCCCGCGAACGGCCCGGACAACGTTTCGCTCGCGCGGGCGCGGCCATAATCGTAGAGTGGCGAGGCCATGAAGTTGAGTTGGCCGTTGACGCGCTCGGCGCGCGCGATCGCGGCTTCGAGCGCTTCTGCGGTCGTTATCTCTCCGGCGCGGATACGTGCGGCCAACCCGGTGGCGTCGGAGTCCCCGAGCGCGTCAGATGTAGGCGCTGCTGGTTGGCACCCTGCCGCAACGGCGCCCAGCGCCCCTGCTGAAGCCATAAGCCCGCGCCGAGAAATCCCCGCCATGTTTGTCTCCCCCTCTCATTTGTGGCGCGGAGACTGGCGCAAGCGGTCGCCGGCAGGCAAGGCTTTCCTGGCGTAAAGGAGTGGGGTGATGGCGCGTCGGCGCGCGGATCTGCTGCTGGTTGCCCGCGGGCTCGTCGAAAGCCGTGCCAAGGCGCGCGCGGCCATCGAGGCGGGAGGCGTGTATGCGAACGGCGCCGCTGTGGCGCGGCCGTCCGACATGATCGCGGTGGACGCGGTGCTCGATGTCGAACCGGCGTACCCGTGGGTGTCTCGGGGCGGTGTGAAGCTTGCACATGCCCTCGACGCCTTCGGCATCGATCCCGCCGGCCGCGTGTGCCTCGATGTGGGCGCCTCGACCGGAGGGTTCAGCGATGTCCTGTTGGCGCGCGGCGCGGCGCGCGTTTACGCCGTCGACGTCGGCCGGGGGCAATTGCATGAGCGTGTTCGTCGCGATGAGCGCGTCATCGTTCTAGAAGGCGCCGATGCGCGCACGCTGACACGCGACGAGATCGCCATACCGCCATCCCTGATCGTATGCGACGTGAGCTTCATCGGCGCCGTCAAGGCGCTCGCAACGCCTTTGCTGCTCGCGGCGGATCGGTGCGATCTGTTGGTCCTGATCAAACCGCAATTCGAGGCGGGCCCTGGCGCTGGCAAGCGCGGGGTGCTCCAACCGGACCAAGCGCGCGCCGTGGCTGCGTCAGCGATCGCCGCACTCGATGGCCTCAGCGGCTTCGCGCACGTTGCAGCGATCGACTCGCCAATTCGCGGCGGCGACGGCAATCTCGAACGTCTGGCTCACTTTCAACGCCACTGAAAAGAGCGCGCCCCGGCGCGGGGAGCCGGGGCGCTTGTTCAGCCGGGTGGTGCGGGGGGAGGCAGCCCGGCTGGGTTCGGTGTTGTGGTTCTACTGATAGCGCCAGGCGCCATCGCTGCCCCGGCACATCACGGCGACGTCCGCATACTCACGGCCGTAAGAGTCACGGCGCATGACCTGGGTTTCGCGACAATCGCGGCCATAGGAGTCGCGATAGATGCGACCGTCGTCCGGACCGCCAGCTAGACCGCTGTCGTCGCCGTAGCGATCGTCGCGATAGTAGGGATCGCCGCCGCCATAATTGGAGCGCTGCCCATAGTAGGGATCGTAGTCGCCTTGCGGGACTTCGTCGCACTTGGCGGTGCTGCGCCCGATGGCGCCGCCCGCGACCGCGCCGGCGACCGCCCCAACGGCCGTGCCATCGCCGCGGTGGCCGTCGCCAGCGACATTGCTGCCCAGCACGGCGCCCAGAATTCCGCCAATCAGCGCGCCGCCGATCGTCCGGTTAGCGCGGCTGTCACGGCACTGCTCCTGGAGCGCCACGTGTTCGTCGTGATAGCTGTCATAAGCTTGCGCCGAGGCCGGGGCAGCCGCGAAAAGGGCGGTAGCCAGCGCGGCGGCGGCAATGAAAACTTGACCTCGCATCATGTGCTCCTGTCTGACACTCCTATAGAAGCAAACTCTGTCTGAACGGCGTATGAAGCGAATGAGCCGCCTTTCCAGGGCCAGGCCGGGCCAAGCCGCGCGCAAGTCGGCCCCGGCCGGCGAGGAGCGCGAACTGGTCCTGGGGCCGGTTGGCGCCCGCGGCGACGCCACGGCGCAAGGGGCGGCAGGTCAAGTCTATGTTCCGTTTGGGCTGCCCGGGGAGAGGGTTCGTGCCCGCGTGGTCGGCGAACGGGCCGAAATCCTTGAAGTAATCGCCGCCAGCGCCGATCGTGCGCCACCCGCGTGCCGGCATTTCGGGCGCTGCGGCGGTTGCCAGCTACAGCATTGGCGCGAGCCCCCCTACCTGGATTGGAAGCGCGAGCAGGTGGTGCAGGCTTTGAGCAAGCGCGGCTTCGCCGGCGCCGAGGTGGCGCCAGCGGTTGCGGCATGGGGCGAGGGGCGACGCCGCGCGGCTTTTCACGCGGCGCGCCTGGGCGGCGAAGTGCGTATCGGGTTCATCGAGCGTGGCGGCGCCAAGCTCTCGCCGATCTCGCAATGCCCAGTCCTTACGCCCGCGCTTGAGGCCTTGGCGCCCAAACTCGCACGGTTGGCGGAGATCGTACTGCCGCCGCGCGGAGAACTTACCATCCATTGCCTGGTGACTGATCCCGGCGTCGATGTCGCCATCAAGGGCGCGGGACGCGCGGCGCTGGCGGAACGCGCGACTTTGGAGGCGTTGAGCGCCCAGGCGCAAGCTCTAGCGCTGGCGCGGCTCTCCATCGATGGCGAGCCGGTGGTGATGCGCGCCAAGCCGCTGCTGCGCATGGGGCGTGCGCTAGTGTCGCCGCCGCCGGGCGCGTTTCTGCAGCCGACGGCCAAGGGAGAAGAGACGCTGGCGGCGCTCGCGCGCGATGCGTTGAGGGGCGCAGAGCGCGTGATCGATCTCTTCTCGGGTATCGGCACCTTTGCCTTGCGCTTGGCGGAGCAGGCGGAGGTGCTGGCGGCCGAAGGCGATGAGGCCATGCTATCGGCGCTGAAAACAGCTGCCGATGGCGCTGGCGGGGCGCTGAAGCAAGTTTCGGTGCTGCGGCGCGATCTGCTTCGCACGCCGCTCTCTAGTTTGGAAATGCGGAAATTCGACGGCGCGGTGATGGATCCGCCGCGCTCGGGCGCACGACTGCAAGCAGAACAGATAGCGCGCGCGCCGATCCGCAAGCTGGCCTATGTCTCATGCGACCCGGCCTCGTTCGCGCGCGATCTCAAAGTGTTAATCGAACACGGTTTCACACTGACGCGCATCACCCCCGTGGATCAATTCCGCTGGAGCCCGCACGTGGAAGTGGTTGGAGCTTTGGAGCGATGAGCGAACCCTTCTGGAAGACCAAGTCACTCGCTGAAATGAGCGAAGCGGAATGGGAGAGCCTCTGCGACGGTTGCGGCAAGTGCTGCCTGATCGGTCTCGAAGACGAAGACACCGGCGAGATCTACCTGACCGATGTGAGCTGCAAGCTGTTCGACGCCGGCGCGTGCCAGTGCTCGGACTACGCCAACCGCCAGGCCCGCGTCCATGATTGCGTCAAGCTGACGCCGGAAAACGTGCCAACCTTGACCTGGCTGCCGAAAACCTGCGCCTATCGCTTGGTCGCGCAGGGACGCGACCTCTTCTGGTGGCACCCGCTCGTATCGGGCGATCGAGAGACCGTGCACGAGGCCAACGTCTCGGTGCGCGGCAAGACCAGGCCCGAGGGGCGGATGAAGATCCCTGGACTGATGAAGCGGATCACCACATGGCCGGCGCCTGAGGAAGCGCCGAAGCCCAAGCGCAAGCGTGCGGCAAAGAAGACAGGGGTCTGAATGGCGCCTCATCTAGCCCCAAACCGCGCCGCAGCCTAAACTAGAGGTATGAGCCTCAAGCGCGACCTCTCCCGCGCCCGTTACGCTGCCGCGCAGGGCGCGCGGGTGGCTTGGTACGCGAGCCAATACATTCTAGCGCGGCGGCTCTCGGGGCCGTTCAATCGCCCCGGCGAACCCAAGTTTCAACCGCAGGCGCCGGAGGGCGATCCGCAGCGTATCCGCGCGGCGTTCTTGCAGCTATTCGCGAAGGATCGCGCCAACATCGAAGCGGGACTGTACCCCGCTCCGCAAGACATCAAGCTTGAGCGCGCGCTCGACGCCATGCGCAGTTCGGTAAACTTCTTCCGTGATCTGCCGCGCGTTGATCGGCGCCGGCTTGAGCGCAATGGCGTCGAAGTGCGCGACGCCGTGCGCGCCGAGGGTGGTAAGTATCCGAATTACTATTTGCAGAACTTTCACTATCAGAGCGACGGTTGGCTCTCTGAAGAAAGCGCCAAGCTCTACGATACGCAGGTGGAAATCCTGTTCGGCGGCGCCGCAGACGCCATGCGCCGCATCGCGCTGGGCAGCTTAGCGCGCACCTTCAAAGGCAAGGATCAGCGCACAATCCAATACGCCGATTTCGCGTGTGGCAACGGTCGTTTTTTGGAACAAGCGCTAAGTGCGTTCCCGCGACTGCCAGCGCGCGGCCTCGATCTCTCGCCAGCATATTGCGCTGAAGCGCGCGCGCGGCTCACTCGCTGGCGGCAAGCCGAAATCGTCAACGGCGCGGTCGAGCAAGCGCCGTTCGAAGATGCGAGCCTCGACGCGGTGAGTTGCATTTACCTCTTCCATGAACTGCCGCCGCGCGTGCGCCGCGATGCCGCGCGCGAGATCGCACGCGTACTGAAACCCGGCGGCCTACTCGTGCTGGCTGATTCGATTCAGAGCGGCGACGCGCTCGATCTCGACCGTATGCTGGAGTACTTCCCAGTTGGCTTTCACGAGCCGTATTACGGCTCATACTTGAATGAGGACCTGAGCGCGCTATTCAGCGAGGCTGGTCTCCTGGCGGAGGAAGTAGAACTCGCGTTCCTCACCAAAGTGATACGCTTCAGAAAGCCTGTTTCGGCGAACTGACTTCGTCGGTCAGCACGATGTCCTCGTCCCGCAATACGCGCCCGGCGTAGGGATCGCTGCTGGAGTAGGACGGGCGCGTATTCGCCCCGATCGGCGGCGCAATGGTATAGACGGCGTTCTGCAGGCCGCCGGAAATCGGTCCGCCCAAGAGCGCTTCGGGGGTCGTCGCCGCGTACTCCAAGATTGCATAGTCCTCCGCGTAGAGCGGTGCGGGCGGCGGAGGTTCATACGCGATTGCGGTCGAAGCTGGCGTTGGCGGCGCCCGGTCAAGGTCCACCTCGTGCGCGTAGGCGACGCCGCCTGGGTTCCAGGTCGGTCCGCCGGTGATGACGTAATCGACGCCAGCGGCCGTCAATCCGAAAATCGCTGCGAATGTCGCCGCCGCCCAGGCGCCCTCCCGCAACGCGGGCCGGCGCCAAGCAATCGCAATGCGCTCGGCAAACGTCATTGCCCTCGCAGGCAAAGCACGGACGAGAGCGACGACGTCGATCCATCGGACAGCGCGCATGCTCACCCCCTTGATGCGACACGAGAAGCTTACGCGCATGGCGCGAAAAAGCCAATCGCCGTCAGCCTACTTGTCCCCGGTGCCGGAGTTTCGCATCCGCCAGCGCGCATGCCAGCATGGCCTCCGCTACCGGCGCGGCGCGGATGCCGACGCAAGGATCGTGGCGGCCCTTGGTGGAGATCGCGGTCTCTTGGCCGAAGCGGTCGACAGTCCTGCGTGGCGTCAGGATCGAGGAGGTGGGTTTGATCGCGACGCGCGCCACGATGGCCTGCCCGGTGGAGATGCCTCCCAGCACGCCGCCGGCGTGGTTGGAGAGAAACACCGGCTTGCCGTCGCCGCCAGCGCGCATTTCGTCGGCATTCTCGGCGCCTGTGAGCGCCGCAGCGGCAAAGCCCGCTCCAATTTCGACGCCCTTCACGGCGTTGACGCCCATCAGCGCGCCGGCGATCTCGGCGTCGAGTTTGCCATAGAGCGGCGCGCCCCAGCCGGCGGGAACGCCAGTCGCTTCCACTTCGACGATGGCGCCCACCGAATTGCCATCCTTACGCGCCTCGTCGAGCAGGGTTTCCCAGCGCTGGGCAGCGTCACTGTCGGGACACCAGAACGGGTTGGCCTCGCAATGCGTCCAATCCCATTTGCCGCGATCAATGGCGTCCGTGCCTATCTGTATGACCGCGGCGCGGATCGTAATCCCCTCGCCGAGCACGCGCCGGGCCACCGCCCCTGCCGCCACGCGCGCAGCGGTTTCGCGCGCCGAGGAGCGACCGCCGCCGCGATAATCGCGCAGGCCGTACTTGGCGTCGTACGTGTAGTCGGCGTGCCCTGGGCGATAGACATCGCGGATGTCGTCGTAATCCTTCGAGCGCTGATCTACGTTTTCGATCATGAGTGAAATCGGCGCGCCTGTGGTCACGGGGCCGCCGGAGCGGTCGTCCTCGAACACGCCGGAGAGGATCTTCACCTCGTCCGGTTCGCGCCGCTGGGTGACGAAACGGTTTTGCCCCGGCGCGCGACGGTTGAGCCAGAACTGGATGTCGGCGGTGCTGAGCGGCAGGCCCGGCGGGCAACCGTCGACGACGCAGCCGATCGCCGGCCCATGGCTCTCGCCCCAGGTTGTGACGCGGAAGAGATGGCCGAAGCTGTTGTGGGACATGTCTACGCGCCGAACCTATATTGGGAAAAGTCGAAAAGGGAGCATGATTCCTTGCCGGACAATGATTTGATCCCGCCGTCTCCGAAATACGATCCTAACGCGCCGCCGGCGCCGGACGATGCGGCGTTGTTCGCGGAAGCCGAGCCGTTCGTTCTCTTTGAACGCTGGTTCAAGGAAGCAAAGGAAAGGGAGCCCAACGATCCCAATGGCATGGCGCTCGCCACCGTCGACGACCATGGGCTGCCGGATGTGCGCATGGTGCTGCTGAAGGACGTGAGCGCGGAAGGCTTCGTGTTCTACACCAACGCCGAAAGCGCCAAGGGCCGGCAGCTTGAGGCCAATCCTCGCGCGGCGATCCTGTTTCACTGGAAGAGCTTGCGTCGTCAGGTGCGGGCGCGCGGAACCATCGCGTTGGTGAGCGACGAGGAGGCCGACGCCTACTTCAAGAGCCGCGATCGCGGCGCGCGCCTGGGCGCATGGGCGAGCCAACAGTCACGGGAACTGGGGGATCGGCTAGCGCTTGAGAAACGCATTGCCGAGTTCGCAGCCAAGTACGGCCTGGGCGAGGTGCCGCGCCCACCGCATTGGAAGGGTTATAGGCTGACGCCGCTCAGCTTCGAGTTTTGGCGCGACCGACCCTTCCGGCTGCACGATCGACTGGTCTTCGCGCGCGAAGCGCCGACGCAGCCTTGGCGCAAGAGCCGCCTCTACCCGTAAGCGAAACGTTAACGCCTCACGCCTGAGTCTCAGCACTCAAAGACTCTGGGAGGCGCGTTTGCGCGGGTTCGACATGGCCTTGGCGGCGTTTGCTCTGCATGCAGCCCCCACGCGGCGAGTGAAGCCCGAAAGGCGCCTCGTCCCTGCCGTCGATGAACCGGGAGTCACCACGCTTTATCGGATCCGCATCGATCAAGCTCACGCCGCGCTTGTCGCCTCACTTTGGCCCGAGCCCTACCGCCAATGTGTTGTGCGCCCATTGTATCTCAACTTGAAGGTGCCTGCCGCGTTCGGGATCATGCATGTGGTGGGGCGCGCCGCGGAACCCAACGCCGGATCGCACGGCGCGCGCGCGCTGCTTCAGCGCCTCCACGCGGCGTTCCGCATGGTAGACGAGCCTAGTTCTAATGGGGTTTCGCGCGCGGCCTGATTCAAGCCGAATTGCCGAAACGCCAAGCCCGCCCTAGGTTGCCTCCAACTAACCTAGGGAGAGACGCATGCACGGGCTCATGCAGGAGTGGCCGCTCACGGTCGACCGCATCTTGGATCACGCCAAGGCCTGTACGCCGCGGCGCGAAATCGTGACCCGCGGCGTCGAAGGCCCGATCCGGCGCACCACTTACGGCGACATTTGGAGCCGCGCCAAGCAGGTCACGAACGCCCTGAAGGCGCGCGGCGTGCAGTTGGGCGATCGTGTCGCCACTTTAGCCTGGAACACCGACCGCCACCTTGAGGTTTGGTACGGCGCCATGGGCATGGGCGCGGTGCTGCACACCGTCAACCCGCGGCTCTTTCCCGAACAGATCGCGTGGATCATCAACCACGCCGAAGACAAGATACTGTTCTTCGACACCACGTTCGCGCCGATCGTGGAGAAGGTCGCGCCGCACCTGAACACCGTACATACGTTCGTCGCGCTCACCAATCGCGCCAATACGCCGCAAGGCATGCCGAATCTTATTTCGTACGAAGACTTCATCAACGGTCAGGCTGCGGAAGCGCAATGGGGCGGCTTTGACGAGCGCACCGCCTGTGGCTTGTGCTACACATCTGGTACCACGGGCGATCCCAAGGGCGTGCTATACTCCCACCGCTCCAACGTTCTGCACGCGATGGCCGCCAACAGCGTCGACTGCTTTGGCGCCGGCGTGAACGACGTCGTGCTGCCGGTAGTGCCGATGTTCCACGCCAATGCCTGGGCGATCGCGTTCGTGGCGCCGATGATCGGCGCCAAACTGGTAATGCCGGGCGCCAAACTCGACGGCGCCAGCGTGTTTGAACTGCTCGAAAGCGAGAAGGTGACCTTCACCGCCGGGGTTCCCACAGTGTGGCTCATGCTGCTCAATTATTTGCGTGAGACCAACCAGAAGCCCACGACGCTGAAGCGTGTCGCCATCGGCGGTTCGGCGGCGCCGGAAGCGCTCATCCGCGCCTTCGAGGACGATTACGGCGTGGAAGTCATCCACGCCTGGGGCATGACCGAAATGAGCCCGATCGGCACCATCGGCACGCTGCTGCCTGAGACCAAGGCTGCCGATCGCGAGAGCCAGATCAAGACCAAGATGAAGCAAGGCCGCGCGCTCTTCACCGTCGATATGAAGATCGTCGACGACGAAGGCCGCGAGAAGCCCCACGACGGCAAGGCGTTCGGCCGCCTGCTGGTGCGTGGGCCAGCGGTGGCGCGCGCCTACTTCAAGAACGCTGGCGCCCGCAACGACAAAGGCGAATGCCTGGAGCCCGACGGCTACTTCGACACCGGCGACGTCGCCACCATCGACGAGTTTGGTTACATGCAGATCACCGACCGCGCCAAGGACGTGATCAAATCCGGCGGCGAGTGGATCTCGTCGATCACCCTCGAGAACCTCGCCGTCGGCGTCCCCGGGGTCGCCGAGGCCGCCGTCATCGCGATCCCCCACCCGACCTGGGCCGAGCGCCCGCTGCTGCTGATCGTCCGCAAGCCCGGCGCCGAGGTCGACCCCGCCGCCCTGCGCGCCCACCTCGAGGCGCACGTGGCCAAATGGTGGCTCCCCGACGCGATCGAGTTCGTCGACGGCCTGCCGCACACCGCCACTGGCAAGCTCTCGAAGCTGCAGCTGCGCCAGCAGTTCAAGGACTACAAGCTGCCGACCGCCGACTGAGCTTCGTCTCATGGACAACACCAACCGCGTCCTGATCATCTACACCGGCGGCACGATCGGCATG